>JAIVHE010000443.1 GCA_020201255.1 Desulfobacteraceae bacterium | reverse complement strand
TCATACGGATCACGGCTGGTTTTTAATGGAGTTTGCCACAGGTTCTTTTTATCACCGTCAAATCCAGTATCGCGGACCAAGCCGATGCCAGTTGATTACAAAGGGAGAATCAAGTGAAAAACTACAGACATTAGGCGATTCAATGAATGCCTGTCACAGAGAGGAGCAGGTCTTTAATAAAGCATGAGGTTCATGCATTGAAAGAAATATAAGTTTCAACTGTAAATTGTCATCAACCCAGAATAAAAGACATCTATTTTATCGAAAGGAGAGTAAGTGTGCAAAATAAATTATTGTCAATTCAGGAGGCTGTCGCCAACTATACATGGGACGGGATGACCTATTGTAACGGGGCTGCTCTGCCTGTTGGATCGTGTTCCATTGCTTTTGGAAAGGAAATGGTCAAACAACAGCGCAAAAACCTGAACGTGATCTGCCATTGCGGTTCTCAGCAAGTCAATCTTCTTGCTGCTGTCGGCGCAGTGGACCGGGTTGAGGTTGGGTTTTCCGGGTTGGAAGTGTATGGGTTCGCAAACGGACTCAACCGAGCCGTTTCCAGTGGAAAAACGCTCATAGAAGATTATTCCAATGGTGCCATGGCACTGCGGTTTTTCGGCGGTGCCATGAACTGGCCTTTTGTACCGACGACAGTCTGTCGGCACAATGATCAGCAATGGTGTTCGTCCGATTATCCGGACGAGTATCCCTGCAAACAAAAAATTCCTGAAATAACCGACCCTTTTACCGGAAAAAAATATGGCGCACTCCGGACGATCCGGCCGGATGTGGCTGCGATTCATGTGACCATGGCTGACATATACGGCAATGCAATCATGTTGGGTACGGAATGGAATCGTTTTGAGATGTCCCGTGCTTCCAAAAAAGTGGTGCTGGTGGCTGACCAGATCGTTCATACGGATTGTATCCGCCAGTACCCCAACCTTGTCAGGATCATTTCCGAGGTGGTTGACGCGGTTGTCTACTGGCCTTATGCTGCCTGGCCCCAGGCATCCCCGGGTTTGTATGACAGTGATTCAGAACATATGTATTACATGAACAAAATGATGAAGACCCAGGAAGATACCGATGAATATTGCGCTCAATGGGTCAACAACTGGAACAGCCACGAGGAGTATATGGCTCTCATAGGCAAGGATAAGATAGAAAAAATCTCTCAGACCGATACCGCGTTTCTGATGGATCCTTATCGGAAATGGATCAGAAGTGATGCGGAAATACGAGAACTGCAAGACAGGACAAAGGGGTAGAAACGATGGAATATACCAAGCAGGAATTCATGGCCATCATAACCGGCAGGGAAATCAAGGATGGGGAACTCATAATTCTGGGTGTGGGACTTTCCATGCTGGCAGGTTATTTTGCCCGATTTAACCACGCACCCAACCTGAGGCCTTTTACTGAAGGCGGCGTTTACGGATCCACCCCGGTGGGCGGCCTGCCATGGGGTATTGAGTGCAACCGCATATCAGCCAATGCCACCAGCTTTACCAATGCCATTGACGCGTTGGGATTTCTGGTTTTATCGGGACGGGCCGACAATGCAGTGATTGGCGCGGCCCAGGTTGATAAATACGGGAATGTAAATACCACGGGCATATGGGATGAACCACCCTGGAAAACGGGAAAATATACGCCTCCCCGGGTACGTCTCAACGGCAGCGGTGGGGCCAGCGACATCTCGGTTGGCTGCAAGCGGTACCTGATCATGGCCTCTCATGAAAAACGCCGTTTTATGGAAAGGGTTGACTATATTTCCAGCGTTGGTTTTCTGACTGGCGGCGACAGTCGTGAAAAATGCGGATTCATAGGCGGTGGTCCCGCAGCCATTATTTCGACCCTGGGCATTTTGCGCCCTGATCCGCAAACAAAGGAATTTTATCTGGAAGCCTATTATCCCTCTACCACCATAGAGGAAGTGAAAGAAAATACAGCCTGGGACCTGAAGATTTCCCCGGATGTGAAAATGGTTCCAGAACCCACAAAGGAAGAGCTGAAAAATCTGAGAGCGATAGATACCACCGGCTCACTTCGGAAAAAAGGCTAAGCAAAAAATTGTGTCAAAGAGATGAGATCTATTGGCTTGATGATTGGAAAACAGGATGAATTTTTGGTTGTCAAAAAAACAGGCCGCGTGATGCATAAATGCAGCGTGCTTTTTGAAAAGATGCGATTTTGCACCAGTTTGCAGACAAAATAACACCTTGAAACACACCTGTAATGAAATATCAGGTCAAAATGAAGATATTCAACCCTTATGGTGTGGTTGTGTTTAGAAAATTTACAAAAATTTATTTAGAAACTGGTATGAATTCTGCAATCTTTTTTTTTTAAGGGGCAGAAATACAACATACATTCATTGCTTTGCTGCAAACCGTCAAGAAATGATGGGTGTAGAAGTTTCATTCATGCAGTATGGTTTTTTTACTAACATCTTTAAAAGGAGAAAAAGTATGACTTCAATCAGAAGAACAATGTTAGTCGGATTGGTCCTGGTTATCGGGATGGCGTTCATGTTTCCCACAAACACCATGGCAGCTGCAAAACCAGAAATTACGTGGAAGGTCCAGTCATCCTGGCCCGCTGGTTCGGGATTGCATTATCTACAGATGCGCACACTGGATTTTATCGAGAACTGGACCCATGGAAGGGTGAAGTTCGAACGGTATGCCGGCGATGAAATCGTACCGGGCTATGAAACATGGAACGCAGTCCAGCGTGGCATTCTCCCGGTTGGTCTGGCTTGCACATGCTATACCATGAGCAAGGATTGGCTATCGGGAATGTATTGTTCGTCACCCGGTCTCGGGCCGGTTGAAAAGATGGCTTTTTACCATGGCACCAAGGGTGTTAGAGAAAGCAAAAACTATGAAACGCCTGTCTGGAAACTTCTTGAAAAAAACATGAGAGAAAAATTCAATGTACAGGTTTTCCCCAGCGCGATGCAGACCACGGAAACATTTCTCTATTCCACAAAACCCATCAATTCCATCGAAGATCTTAAAAATCTGAAAATCCGTTCCGTAGGCGTTCGTGGAGACATTTTTAAAGCCGCCGGGGCTTCTGTTGTGGGTATGCCCGCCGGTGAGATTACGCCTGCCTTGGAGCGTGGTGTGATTGATGCAGCCGAATTTGCCAATTTTTTTGGAGATATCCCCATGGGATTTGCCGATGCAGCCAAATATGTCTATTTTGATCCTTACAGTTCTTCACCAAGTAATCTTATGCTTTTCATCAATCTAAAAGTATGGGAAAAGGTGCCGGAAGA
>JAIVHE010000442.1:4771-8107 GCA_020201255.1 Desulfobacteraceae bacterium | reverse complement strand
GGGTTGGCGGTATAATATTACAAATGTATTTATGGGCGAGTACTTTTTCAAAAAAAGGATGGGATGTGTATAGTTTCTCAGAAAATAAATCGCAAAGATTAGAGTTTATCAATTTTTTGAGATATCCGACCAAAAGATATATCGGGATATTGATTGAACTATTCTATTCGTTGGTGTTAGTTTTGAGGTATCGACCTAAAATAATTATCATTAGAGGCGCAACTCGGACGCTTGCATACTTGTCGCTTTACGCCAAACTTACCAATTCAAGAATAGTTTTCTTTGCTGCAAGTGATTCTGATTTGCAAATTAGTGAAGAGTTGATAGCAGCGGATCATGATAAAAAACTTTTCCGTTATGGCTTAAAAAGAGTGGACAGTATTATTCTTCAGAATAATTTACAGCAAGACTTGCTTTTGAAAAATTATAATAAAAGCGGTTTGGTCATTCCCAATATTTGGGATAAAGATAGATGGCATCATGTAAAAACAGATTTAGGTCTTGATGATTATATTCTTTGGGTGAGTAATTTCAGATATCTTAAACGTCCTCAGTGGTTTATTGATATAGCAAAAAAAATGCCCCATCTGAATTTTGTCATGGTCGGTGGCCCTGTTGATAAAAAATTATTTGAAGCGTGTGAGAGTATTGTAGAGGAAATTCCCAATTTATCTTTCTTGGGCCCACAAAGTTTGGAATATGTAAATGCCTTATTTACAAAGGCAAGAGTTTTTGTCTGTACATCTACAATAGAAGGTTTCCCAAATACGTTTTTGCAGGCATGGTCTCAGAATGTACCTGTAATCTCGACATTTGATCCTAGCGATATTATTAAGGAATATGGCGTAGGGATATCTGTAAAAAATATAAAAGAGCTGTTAACTGCCGTAGAGTTACTTCAAAATGAACAAGACTATTTTGCATTCAAAGATAGAATAGGCAGCTATTTCAAAAATAAACATGATCCTGATTTATGTTATGAAAAACTGGTTGGGTTTTTAGGGAAGAGGTATTGCTCATAGAAGTAACAGCTTGACAGCCCAAAGCCTTATTAGACTATGCAGAGGAGATGGTGTGAGAATCGCACAGGTTTTATGTAGCCTGACTTCAGGCGGTGCTGAAAAATTAGCATCCGATTTGACAGTCAAATTAATCGAGAAAGGTCATAAGGTAGATATTATTCTTATTGACGAATTTAATGATTCCGATTTCGAAGCTACCGCTAAGGAAAGGTTAATACAGGCTGGTGTTAAGGTTTATTCCTTAGGACGTAAACCCGGTTCTAAGTACAATATTGTAAGACCGTTGGCAAACCTTGTTGATTTAATGCAAAACAATAAATATGAAATAATTCACTCTCATTTGAAGCTATCACATAAATTTGTTGGATTGGCAGAAAAGTTCTTGCTGAGAAAACCCAAACATATTTCGACTATTCATAATTCTACGGAATCATGGTCTTTTTTGGATATGGCGCTGGCTCGCGGTTGTAAAATCGTATTTTGTTCAAAAGCTTCTACAAAACCTATTAAGGATTTTTGTGTGATAGAAAATGGGGTCGATTTTATCAGGCCTGTTCTTACTGATTCAGAGAAGTATAAACTATGTATGGATTTGGGTATTCCACCTAACGCTTTTACTATTATAAGTGTTGGCAATCTAAGAGCGCAAAAGAATTATACTTTTGCATTAAATGGAATTGCTTTGCTTAAGAAGCATCTGGTTGGCCGTAAGGTTCAATATCTTATTTGTGGTGACGGACCGGAAAAGGATAATCTCCAAAAAATTATTACAGATTTGAATTTAGCAGATACGGTGCAATTATTAGGTTCGAGGAGTGATGTGCCGAAATTACTTGCAATATCCGATTGTTTTTTAAGCACATCATCCCATGAAGGGCTTCCCCTGTCGGTATTGGAAGCGTTTTTTAGTGGTGTTCCGTGTTTACTATCCGATATTCCTGAACATTTGGCAGTTGCAGAAAATATACCTGGTTGTGAATTTTTTATACGCAACAACAGCAGGTCTTTTTTGGAGCAGATTTCGGTTTTGGTTGATGGCGATTCAGAAAAAGAGCTTGCGTTAGAGCGGCAAGCTTATTTGCAGAAATATAGAATCAGTGAATGTGTATTGAAATATGAGCGTTTTTACAATGAAGTGCTATCATAAAAATTATTTTTTAAAAGATATAGTACCAGTAAATAAAGGTGTTTGATGAAAATTTTGATCACAATACCGCAGCTCGACATGATGGGCGGGGTGGCGAATTATTATAACGTTCTGCAGTCTTATCTACCGTTGGGGATTGATTATTTTACTGCTTGTCGTCGTGAAGGTGAAAATGTCATTCAGGTACCGTTGCGTATGCGGGCAGATTACAAAAAATTTAAGCAGCTTGTTGCCGAGTACGATATTGTGCATTTAAACCCGTCACTGTTACCTAAGGCGATTATTCGCGATGGTCTGTTTTTGCGAGCAGCAAAAAAACAGGGCAAAAAGGTTGTTGTGTTTATCCACGGTTGGGACTTGAACTTTGAGGCAAAATTCAAGGCCAGATGGCTGTGGCTGTTCAGAAAATATTATTTCCAGGCCGATGCCTTTATTGTTCTGGCGGATAAGTTCAAGGCCAGCCTGCGTGAAATGGGGTATGCCGGCCCGGTATACCTTGAGACAACAACGGTGGATGACAGAGTGCTAGATTATTATCGTGGTCAGGATGAAATTGATGAAAAAATATTTAACGTTTTATTCCTGTCACGTGTTGAAAAGAAAAAAGGCATATATGAAGCTATTGACGCTTGTAAGCTCATTAATGAACAACATGAAGTTGTTTCATTGACGATAGCAGGAGATGGCGCTGAACTTGCTGATGCAAAGGAATATGTCTCAACCAATAAAATACGATGTGTCAATTTTGCCGGTTATGTTCAAGGAGATGCGAAATATCAACTGCTCAACTGGGCCGAATGTTTTTTGTTTCCTTCCCATTATGGTGAAGGAATGCCAACTTGCGTTCTTGAGGCCATGACCTTTGGCCTGCCTGTTATAACCAGGCCGGTCGGCGGCCTTAAAGATTTCTTTGAAGACGGCAAAATGGGATTTATTTCGAAAAGTCTGGAAGCATCTGTGTTTGCTGACTTACTGGAGAAACTGCGGATAAATCCACAATTACGGATGCAGATGGAAAGATTTAATCATAATTATGCGAAAGAGAGATTTATCGCTTCAACGGTGGCAAAAAGGCTTGAAGATATTTACAGCAAGGTATTAGAATCATGAATCTTTCAACGGATATGAATCTTTCAACAAAAGTAAATAAGGTCTGAGAAAAAGTAT
>JAIVHE010000442.1:0-4721 GCA_020201255.1 Desulfobacteraceae bacterium | reverse complement strand
ATAAAATACCTTTCAGGAGGGTAAATAGCAGTTCAGAAGCGTTTTGGGAAGAAATAGCTGATTATGATCTTTTTTTATTCAACTTTGGACAAAAGGATTCTGAACTCCAAAATGCAAAAGCAGTTATCCCTTTGATCCAAAATGAATTTGGAATAAAGTGTTTTCCTGACACTACGACATGCTGGCATTATGATGATAAAATCAGGCAATATTATTTGGCGAGGTCTGCCGGGTTCCCAATGGCAAAGTCATGGATTTTTTGGAATTTGGAAGATGCATTGGATTGGATAGAAGATGCGACTTTTCCAGTGGTCTTTAAGTTAAAAGGGGGGGCAGGCTCAACCAATGTCGTGTTGATAAAAAATAAACAGGAAGCCATAAACGTAACCAGAAGAATGTTTTCAATCAAAGGGATTTCCTTTGGTAAAATTCCCCATAATAATAATTTGAATTATTTGCGTGATTTTTTAAAATTATATGCACTAAGACGTTTTATCGCAGAATATAGAGGCAGACTTGGCCCGAAAGGAAGACTTCCATACTGGCAAACCCACCGTGATTATGTGCTTTTTCAAAAATTTTTTTGTGATAATCAATATGACCAAAGAGTTACCATAATTGGAAAAAGAGCTTTTTCATTTTTACGGTATACACGACCAAACGATTTTAGGGCATCCGGAAGCGGACTTATAGAATATGATATAGAAAAAAATCATACATCGTGTATAAACATCGCTTTTGAGATATCTAAAAAAATGAATTTTCAGTCTATGGCATATGACTTTGTTTTTGATGAAAATACAAAACCCCATATTGTTGAAATCAGTTATACTTTTATTGATTATGCGGTCCGGAACTGCCCTGGATATTTTGATGATACCCTGAACTGGCATGAAGGACACTATTGGCCTCAATTTTCAGTTATTGATATGCTGTTTCCAGATTTAGATATCAAACAGCCACCAGATTCTGTCATGGGTTAATCATCCGGAAATCAAAAAAAGAATGTATCCGGCGCTTATGTTCTTGGGATGAAATGTTGCACCGTAAAACAGAATATATAAACCGCCTGAAAAATATCTCTGCAGGTGAATTCTTATACCGGTTAAGAAGATGGATTCGGACAAGATATCTTGAAAAGGTTTTAAGGCCGCATAAATCAATGGTGAAAACCCCTGCGGTTGATCGGTCCCATATAAAAACAATTCGCTCTCCTGAGATCATTCATCTGGCGCCTACAAAAGCATCTGATGCCTTTGTTGATGAAAAAATACGCTTTGAAGCGTTTGAAGCAAAACACAACCAGAATTTTTTTACCAGGATAAAATTTGGTGATCCAGCTCCTGACATCCGGTCCGTGTGGGAGTCTGCCAGGCTTCAAAATATTACAAAAAACCTTTTTGCCCGTGACACTCCTGCCGCAGATGATGTAATAACCCAATTAGCAGAGCACGTGATATCCTGGATCAAAAATAATCCCTTTCTTTATGGTGTCCATTACCTGTCTCCCATGGAACTGGGGCTTCGAATACCTGTTTTTTTCTTTGTATTAAAAAGACTGGGGCAGGATGAGAAAGAAAAGTACGAAATTATTTTGTCTGCCATATACAGCCATGCGTGGTGGGTTTCGAAAAACATGGCCCTGTATTCGTCCCTTGGCAATCATACGGTATGCGAATGTGTGGGCCTGATTTTTGCGGGATCTGTATTCAAAAAATCCAAAAAAGGCGGAAACTGGTTGAAAAAAGGATGCCGATTGCTTGAACAAGAGCTATTCCACCAGATCCTGGAGGATGGGGGGCCGGCTGAACAGTCCCTGGACTATCACCGGTTTGTCCTGGACCTGTACTGGTTGTCTGTGGATTTTTTGGAATCCAATCAATACTATGATTGTTCAGGATGGAAAGACCGGTTAAGAAAGGGAGAGCTTTTCTGGCAGACTTTTCTGATAAAGAAACATGAGACCCCGTCCATCGGGGACAGTGACAACGGGTATGCGCTGGGTCCGAAACTTATGCCGAACCGGCAGACAGAAAGCACAGTTGATCCGCATGAGGATCAGGATGTGATCTACCGAAAGTTCACGGATGCCGGATACAGTGTCATAAATTACCGGGATGGTCTGTTCCTGACATTTGATCACGGCCCGCTGGGGATGGCGCCGCTGTATAACCACGGTCATGCAGATGCACTTTCCATCACGTTGTATAAAGATGGGGTCCCTTTTTTGATTGACCCGGGCACCTACCGGTATAACGGCGTTTCAGGATATCGCACATATTTTAAAAGTACCCGGGCGCATAATACTGTCTGTGTGGACGGACTGGATCAGGCACGGCAATTGACCGGGTTTATATGGGACTGCCCCTATGAATCAAAGTTGCAGACCGTGATAGAAGACAGGGATACGATTTGTTTAAAAGCGCTTCACAATGGATATGGCAGATTACAAAGCCCGGTTATTCATCATAGAGAAATAACCGTCAAAGACGGGCTTTTTTGTCTGATAAACGATTGGTTTTCCGGAGAAGGCGGCCATGAATTTGAATTGCATTTTCATCTTGACCCCAATGTTCGCGTTGCTATCAAAGGCGAATGGGTGGTTTTGCAGAATCAAGGCAAGACAATTTTGCTGAATCAGCCCGATATTGACTTTGACATCATCCGAGGCCGGAATAATCCATTGCTTGGCTGGTTTTCTCCGGAATACGGGGTTCTTGAAAAAACGACTACCTTGCACGCAGTTTTGAACGGGCAGGCGGAACAAATGAATTTTACTACATTGATCTGTCTGGACGAGAAAAAAATTAATGACGCAAAAACATTCAAAAAGGAAAGATTGAAACTGTAATGAAAAGATATCCTGTATTGAATTTGTGGGTTGACGATTGCAACATGGAAAAGGCCCTGGAACAGATAGATTTTTTTGTTACCAGCGCCAAGCGGGTGAACACCGTGTTTGCTACCAATCCGGAAAAAAATTTTTCTGTCCCCAAAAACAGCGCTTTGTATGAAACGTTCAAGCATGCAGATCTTTTAATTCCGGATGGTATCGGGATGGTTTTGGCAGCAAAGGTCTTATACGGTGCGGGACTTCAAAGGGTCCCCGGATGTGAACTGATGCAGAATATCTGCGGGCTGGCGGACCAGAAAGGCTACAAAATTTTTGTATACGGAGCAAAGGAAGAGGTGAGCCAGGCAGCGGTGCAGGAAATCAGGCGCCGGCATCCGTCCATAAAAATTGTCGGCACCCTGGATGTTCTGGCCGGGACGGTGAAACGGGCCCCCGAGATCTATTGCAAACTGGGTCTGGAATGGCTGTATAGATTGTTGTCAGACCCTTCCAGAATCAAAAGACAATTAAAACTGCCCCTTTTTGCCGCCCAGGTTTTGACAGCAAAAGTAAAACGTCAGGATTTCAGGGAAACCAGATTTTATGGAAGAGAATAAATTGTATCATCAAGGGCATCTGTTGCAATTGTTGATATACATATTCCTTCTCACAGGAATTTATTTTTCCACTTTCACATGGCTTGTTAAAAAAGACTGGGCCAGGGATGATTATTCTTACGGGGTGTTGATCCCGTTTATTGTTCTCTATTTGTTGTGGGAAAAGAAGAATCATTTTTTTTCAGTTCCATCAGCACCCACATGGAAAGGGTTTATTCTTCTGGTGCCCGGTCTGGGATTGTTCTGGCTGGGCGAACTGGCCGGAGAATTTTTCATGTTATACTTTTCATTCTGGTTGATTATTGTCAGTCTCTGTTGGATTAATCTGGGATTTCAAAAACTCACCATCATCCTTTTCCCATTACTTTTCAGTCTGACCATGTTTCCGCTGCCCAGTTTCATTCACTCGAAGGTCACCCTGCAGTTGAAATTGATCTCTACAAAGATCGGGGTCTGGATGATGCATGTTTACGGGATAAGCGCTTTCCGGGAGGGCAATGTCATTGATCTGGGGTCTACCCAGCTCCAGGTCGTGGATGCGTGCAGCGGGTTGAGATACCTGATCCCCATGATCGTGTTAAGTATTCTGGTGGCCTATTTTTATCATGGCCGATTCTGGAAAAAGGTCCTCCTGGTTCTGTCATCCATCCCGTTGACCATCTTCAGCAACAGTTTGAGAATCGCCTTGACCGGAATTCTGTCTGAAAGATTCGGAATGCGGTCGATTGAAGGGTTTTTCCATGATTTTGAAGGGTGGTTGATTTTTATGATTACCCTGGCCATGCTTCTGCTGGAGATATGGATTTTAAACAGATTGTTTCCGGAACCGAAAAACAAGACAGTTGAGACTGAAACCGATGCGGCCAACATACAACCGCCCCGGAAAGCACCGGGTGCAGGGGGGCTGAAACATCCGGGGTTTATCTTGTCGGTGGTGCTTCTCGGGACCACGCTTGCCGTGGCCAGGGGAGTTGAATTTCGTGAGGCCGTTCCCATGAACAACTCGTTTCAAAAATTTCCCATGCAGGTGGGGAAGTGGTCCGGCTCCCGGCAGTTGATGGATCTACAGTTTATTGAAGCGCTGGATATGACAGACTATATCATGGCGGATTTTCAGGATGCTTCCAAAAAGGCAGTGAATTTTTACGTGGCCTATTATGCGAGCCAGCGAAAGGGAGAATCCATTCATTCTCCCGAAACCTGCCTCATGGGGGACGGTTGGCAGTTCCAGCAGGCCGGCCGGTCATCCATGCGGTTGAACAGTGGAGAGC
>JAIVHE010000138.1 GCA_020201255.1 Desulfobacteraceae bacterium | reverse complement strand
TCCAGGTTTAAAGAATCAGCATGTGATTTGAGGAATTCCAGGGCAATTACGGCTGACTCTTTCATTACATCACCAAGGTTACCGGTGAGTGTTAATTTGCCCTCTCCTTTGCTGAGAGAGGTTTCGACATACAGTATCTCACCGCCCGCTGCGGTCCAGGCAAGGCCTGTAACAACACCGGCGAAATTGTTGTTTTCATATTTCTCCTTCGAGTACTTAGGCTTTCCAAGGATCTCAGCTATTTTTTGTATTGAAATCTTTTTGTCAACCTGTTCATCAAAAGCCAGTTGTTTGGCCGTCGCTCTGAGAGCTTTTGCAATTTGTTTGTCGAGCTGTCTGACTCCGGATTCCCTTGTATAATCTTCGATAATTCTTTCAACGGTTCTCTTTGGAAAGGAGATGCGGGAATTTGTAAGACCATGATTCTCCAGCTGTTTTGGGATAAGATGGCGTTTGGCAATCTCCACCTTCTCCTCAAGGATGTATCCCGAAACATCGATGATCTCCATCCTGTCGAGAAGGGCAGGATGGATGCCTGCTGTAGTATTGGCTGTGGCAATAAACATCACCTTTGAAAGATCGAAGTCCACCTCCAGGAAGTTATCATGAAAGGTTGAGTTCTGCTCGGGATCCAATACCTCTAGCAGGGCCGATGCCGGATCGCCATGTGCATCACGTCCGATTTTATCAATCTCATCGAGCACGAAAACAGGGTTGGACGATTTGGCCTTCTTCAGGTTTTGGATGATTCTTCCGGGCATTGCCCCAATGTAGGTTTTTCTGTGTCCCCGGATCTCTGCCTCATCACGCAGTCCTCCCAGTGACATCCGGATATATTTTCTTCCGAGGGCCTCTCCGACAGATTTTCCTAAGGATGTTTTTCCAACTCCCGGAGGACCTACCAGGCAAAGAATCGGGGATTTCATATCCCCTTTCAGCTTCAGTACGGCCAGGTGTTCAAGAATTCTCTCCTTCACCTGTTCAAGTCCGAAATGGTCCTTTTCAAGGATCCTGATGGCCCTCTTGAGATTAAAATTATCTTTTGTAAATTCGTTCCAGGGAAGTTCAAGCATCGTTTGAACATAGTTTACCTGTACCGAGTATTCACCGCTGGCCGGATTAAGTCTCTGCAGTTTATCCAGCTCTTTTGAGAACTCCTTGCCGACCTCTTCCGACCATTTTTTTGATTTGGCCCGTTTTCTGAATTCAGTGATCTCCTGGTCGAGCGGATTGCCACCCAGTTCATCCTGGATGGTTTTCATCTGTTGGTTAAGCAGGAATTCCCTTTGCTGCTGGTCAAGGTCCGTTTTAACTTTTGATTGGATATCATTTTTCAGCTCAAGCATTTGAACCTCCTTGGAAAGATGCTCCAAAAGATAGAGCCCACGCTTGACTACGTTGTTCATTTCCAGTAATTTCTGCTTCTCTTTGATATTCAACTCGCTATTGGAGGCAAGAAAGTTTATCAGAAATGAAGGGCTCTCAATGTTTTTTACAGCAAATGTGGCTTCAGCGGGTATGTTTGAAGAGAGTTTAATAATTTTTATGGCCAGATCTTTCAGGGTGGCTGCCACAGCATTTGCCTCGTCTTTGGGTTCTTCGAATGAATCCTCCAGCGGAGAAATTCTGGCAATGTGGTATGGTTTTAGGCTGAGTAAATCTTCCACCTTGAACCTTTTCCTTCCCTGAATGATCACCGATGTGGAGCCGTCGGGCATCTCCAGTATCTTGAGTATCTGGGCAACCGTACCAACCTTGTAAAGATCTTCAAGCTTCGGCTCTTCAATATTGCCGTCTATCTGGGAGACAGCCCCCAGTATTTTATTCTTCTTGTAAACATCCTGGATCAGTTTCACCGATTTCTCTCTCCCAACAGTAATGGGGATCACTACCCCTGGGAAGAGTACTGTATTGCGCAGCGGCAGCACCGGTAATACATCAGGAACATTCATCTTTCCTAACGACTCGTCTTCATCATCAGCAAGTAGCGGAATATATTCTGTTTCTTCATCTATTGGCATAAAAAGGCTTTCAAATCCTTTGGCAAAATCACTTTTCATTCGTCCCTCCTAATTTCAAACAGTCAATTTGACAGTTCGATGGTTTTTTTAAACGCTTTCTGTTTAAGGCAATAAGTATGCCATAATAACTATACAAACAGAAAAGGCAATTGTTCTATATATATCTGACAAGAACCTCTTTCAGGAATTTTTCTTCCAGCAGTCTTGCCATACGCTTTACAACGGTTCTTCTTATCTCCAGTTCGACGGGAAGATTAGGATCCTGGTGTGCAATATTGATCCGTGTTCCTATAATGATCTCTATCTCATCACTTTCACGAACCATTTTGATAATCCTGTCGGCCGGTCCATTGCCAAGATCGTACGTTGGAGTATACTCTTTCAGGATCCTCGTAACCTTTGTAATTGTGAGTATACCTTCAGTTACGAGGTCAATCCCGGGCATGGTCGATACCGGTGGAAGGTCAGGATCGGTAAACTCAAGGCTGTCTTCTATTTTGACACCTAGTTCTCTGGCAATTACGTCGGCTGTTGTTGCTCCACAAACGATTTTCTTCCCTTTGAATTCTTTGACTGCGTCTCCCAGTTTTTTATCATTTTCCTCTTCGTAGGGGGGGCCTGTTGAAATAAGGAGCTTTCGGGGTTCTCTGAAATAGATGCTGGCGCAACTTGTGTCATCCTTTGAACTGTAATTGTCGTTGCGGTAAGCCATATTGACAATTTTTTCGGCAAGTTTGGCAGCTGAAATAAGCGGTGCATTTTTAACAAGGCTCTCCGAGTAGTCGATCAGGCTTTCATATCCCCATCCCAGTGGGTACTTTTCAGAACCAAGTCCGCTCTGGGTAATTCCATCAGAAAAAAAGAGGATTCTGTCCTCTTTTTTTGGTTTAAATCTGCATGTTCGGATCTCTTTTCCCTGGTTTTTTTCGGTGCGCATGACGGTCTGCTGCCATCCCGGGTCAAAGTTTTTGTAGTTCCGGAGAATGATTGTCTGCGGATTATCATACTCCAGGATGGTAATCTGGCCATCAGCCTCCACATCGATTATTGTAAAGGTTGAATAACTCATATGCCTTTCGCTGCAGACAGGCAGCGTATTCATAATGATATCGGCAATCGTCTCAGGATTTTTGTGTTCAATGGTAAAGTTCAGAGACATGGTTGCAGTAAGTGTGGCAAGAACATTGGCTTTGACGCCATGTCCCATACCGTCTGACAACACTGCGATGGTGCGGTTTTCTTCCCTGATCTTCTTTGTAAGAAACACATCGCCAC
>JAIVHE010000441.1 GCA_020201255.1 Desulfobacteraceae bacterium | reverse complement strand
CAGTCAACCTCCGCAATGGAGATGGTAAAGGTGTTTTTGATCCGGTGAACAATGGATTTGACAATGCTGCGTTTTTGTTTCAGGGAGTGAATGTCATACAATGCAAAGGTCATGCACCCAACCCCGACGGTCATGGCCATAATGTCCTCCTTGAGATACCATTTTCAGTATCTGGAATTGTAACCAAACTGTGCAAAAAAATCCAGCAGAACCAGAAATCGGCCATATATGGCCACTGGTCATATATGGCCTTGTTTTTATGACTGTTCATGGCAACCCGATAGCGCCTTTGTACCGCAATTGATTAAACTAAATCAAGTAGATATGAGAAATAACCCTGAATGTTTCAACCCTGGCACAAAGATTGAATTTAGATTAAATTCAGGTTGAATTTGAAAGAAGGAATGAAACGTTTACCCCATAATCGAGTCCATGAACTGATGAAATATCGGTTCATGCAGAGATTGAAAAGGATGAAGCCATGCAAATTGATATCTCACCACAACCGATAGTTTCTCTTATCGCCGGCATAATGATTTTTGTTATGCCGAAATTATTAAATTATATCGTTGCCGGTTATCTCATTATTATCGGCGTTCTCGGGTTGATCCAATAACCGGCCGATGTGATCGCCCATTCCGCACCTTTTTGAAGCTGCTTTTTCATCGTCTTTTTTTATAAAAGTCTTGCTTTTTATTCAAAAAACCGGCATTATGCATTTTTTTTCAGCCACAGGATACTCTCCTGTGGCTTTTTATTGGATAACAAGGAAGCTGATATACATATGATCTGTGCAAATAACATAGCCTTGGCTTATGGCAAGCAGGTGCTGTTCAAAGATGTCAACATTATGTTCAAACCCGGAAATTGTTACGGGCTTATCGGGGCCAATGGCGCTGGAAAATCCACTTTTTTAAAGATTCTGGCCAAAGAGATTGAACCGGATGCCGGCGATATCAGTGTGGGCCCCAAAGAAAGAATTGCTGTGTTACGACAGGATCATTTTGCCTTTGATACACACCGGGTGCTGGATACGGTCATCATGGGACATGAAAAACTATATAGTATCATGGCCGAACGGGAAGCGTTGTATGCAAAGCCTGATTTTTCAAATGAAGACGGTCTCAGGTCCGGAGAACTGGAAATTGAATTTGAGGAAATGAACGGATATGACGCAGAGTCTGAAGCAGCGGTCCTGCTCAAAAATCTGGGTATTTCAGAAAACCTGCATGGCAGAAAAATGAAAGAGCTGGAGGGCGGCGAAAAAGTTCGGGTGCTCCTGGCCCAGGCCCTGTTCGGAAACCCGGATGTGCTGTTGCTCGACGAGCCCACCAATAATCTGGACATTCTCTCCATCGCCTGGCTTGAAGACTTTCTTTTCCGGTTTAAGAATACCGTCATTGTGGTATCCCAGGAACGGCCCTGCGGCAATATTATCCTTGAAGTGGAAGGGCTTTCAAAGACCATTGACGGAGAAAAACTTCTTGATAATGTCAGCTTTACCGTAAATAAAAAAGACAAAATCGCTTTCATGGGAAATAACAGCCTGGCCAAAACCACACTCTTCCAGATCATTGCAGGAGAGATGGAACCCGATAATGGCAGCTATCGGTGGGGAACCACCATCAGTCATTCCTATTTTCCCAAAGAGCACCAGGGGTATTTCAACCGGAACCTGAACCTGATTGAATGGCTGCTACAGTTTGCCCCTCCCAAAGAGGGAGAAAGCTTTGCCCGGACATTTTTAGGACGTATGCTATTTTCAGGGGAGGACGCTCTCAAAACAACGGATGTGCTTTCTGGCGGGGAAAAGGTGCGCTGTATGCTTTCGCGCATGATGCTTGCCCAATCCAATGCCCTGATCCTGGATGAGCCGACCAATCACCTGGATCTCGAATCCATAACGGCATTGAATAACAGCCTGATCGATTTTCCGGAGGTGGTGCTTTTCACCTCCCATGACCATGAGTTTGTCAATACGGTTGTCAACCGGGTAATCGAGCTCACACCCACCGGTATTATCGACCGCTTGATGACCTTTGAAGCGTATGTGGAGAGTGCGGAAGTAGCAAAAACAAGAGAATTGTTGGTAAAAAAGGCGGCGTGACAGATGTCCTGTCCCGGCGAACCGGAAACCGGTTTCAGTTATTGAGTTGCGTTTTGCAACTCCGAGTGATATTTTACAACCGACTACTATCAAGGAGATTACCATGGCAACAGCAGTAAAAGTATCAGATGAGTTGGTTGAAAAAGCAAGAATAAAATCAAAAGTATATAAAAGATCCATAGCCGGCCAAATTGAATATTGGGCAAAAATAGGCCAGCTAATTGAAGACAACCCTGACCTCCCTCTTCCCTTTATTCAAAACATTTTAGAAGGAAAAGAGCAAATTAAAGCAGGACAAGGGACTCCATATGTATTTGGAGAAGGTGAATGACACAAATAATAGAAATAATCCAGTCACCGATTTTTGCCAAACAAAAGAAAAAATTACACAAAAAACAAATCAAAGACCTGGACAAGGCTGTCAAATCGATTTTTCAAGATCCAAACATTGGTGTTGCTAAAACAGATGATTTACAGGGTGTCCAGGTTTTTAAGTTCAAATCACAGAATCAACAATTATTAATGGCTTACGAAATCGTTGAATCGACTTTATATCTTTATACTTTCGGATCTCATGAGAATTTCCTATTGTCACAAAATTCAGTTGGATTTTGTTGAATCATGAACATTTCTCCAATGCCAGTTGAATTTTCTCCGGCAGATTTTCTATTTTTATCAATTTTTCGAAGCCCGGCAGTACACGGTCAGGATGGGAAGTAGAAGAGATTGGTTCATGCCCGTTTATTTCAAGATCTGCGAATACCTCTTCAAGAGTTTCCTTTCCATTCAGAAGCAGGTTCATATACTCAGGGTTTTCCAGATTTTTTATCAGGGGCGTGTCAGCCAGCATTGCATGCAAAACCCGCCGCATGGAGTTGTTACCGGTTTTCCTTCTATGATCACGGCGCAAACCTCGGAAAAATTGTTCCAGCAGATTATTGGTGCGCTGGGGCTGGATGGTTATTTTTCCGAACGGGGTATCGACATCGATGGGATCTGCAAACAACCGTTTATCATATTTGTCGATCTGTTTGGCCAATTTTTGGCAAAGCAGATCGTCTTTATAGTTGGCGTTTTTACCAAGTTTCGAACGGAACTGGCCGACTGCTTTTTGGATACTTTTCATGGATTTGTTTGATCCATCATCATTCAAGCCTTTCCGTCCGGAAGGCTCTGCAATACGCATTTTTTCCCGAAGTTCATCAAATAAATGTGTTCGCCATTCAAGATCATCAATAGACCGGATGAAATTCGTATCATTACAGAGATCGTTCGTCAGTTTGTTGAGCTTGCTAAACAAACGTTTTTCGACTCGGTCTTGGGAGGCCTGTTTTTGCATGGACGAAAGTTTGTTGTTCAACTCGGCAATTCTGCGGGCAAAGACCAGAAGCGGTTGATCAAACGGGAACCCATACCCGTTTCCTACTTTTTTACCCTGCCGGCACCACAGGCACAGGGAATAGATCGAAGCCAAAGAGGTCATATTGATGTTGTCTATAGCAAGGCCATTTGCAAGGGCTGTTGTCAGTTGCCTTGTATCAAGCTTATGGCTGTCAATGCGCTGGCCAAGATCCCGGATCATTTCACCCAGCCGGGTGGTGGCAGAATGTTTTTGCAGGGTTTTTCTCAATTGGCTGTATGAGGGTTCGAGTAGATCCTTTCCGGCATCCCGCAAAAAATGAAAGTGGCATACAAAGTCGCGGATACTTGGAAAAACCAGGGAAACTGCTTTACAGATACCGGTCCCCATGTCATTGACACAGGCAATAGGGGTTCCGTAGTTTTTTTGCAGCTGCTCAAGAAAAGGCACGATATGATCGGCGTGCTCACTGGGGATTTTTACATTGGCCAGCACAATCTGCTTTAGACCATCCATGCCGGTCATTAATACCGGTGCATCCCCTTCATGGGTGGCATCCAGATGCAATATGTATCCGCCGCTGCGGTTCATGGCCTGTTCAATGCGAGGCGAGGCCTGCCGGTGTGCCAGTGCCAGATAAAGGATGAATTTTCGTCCAAGGTACTCGATTTCTGAAGGGCTCAAATCAATGTTTCTGAGTTTCAGTTCATGACAGACTTGATTGGTTGTCAGACAGCGCTGAAAAAGGCTTTTACCGACAAAAACAAGGACATCCCAAGCCACATTGCAAAACCTAGCAACGATGTTCCGCAGATCTTTCGATCGGTAAACCTGTTGGCATGTCCGGCAGGACTTCAAAGTCTCGTGGGCCTTAAAAGGACCGGTCATGCAAAACACGGTTTTCCATCTGGTTTTCTGCACAAAAAGAGGCATGGTGCAAGCACAGCGATTCTCTTCGGGCTGGAACCAGAGGGTCGGGGGGGTCTGAAACAAAGCCCCCGGCAGCGTATCATGGTAAAGCCGGGTCAAATTCCGGCTGAGTGCAAGCCAGGCTTTGGCTCCCGAATTCAGGCCTTTTTTTTTACCCCGTGTGCATCGAAAAGCATTTGAATCTGCGCTGTGTTGATCCGTATCCCTGTTTTTTGAAAAACTGATTTGGCCAACTGTTTCAAATCCACGCCGGGATTCTGGATAAATGCCACAAAGATCTGCACTGCCAACTCCGCCGACAGGGGTGTATCTATTTTTT
>JAIVHE010000308.1 GCA_020201255.1 Desulfobacteraceae bacterium | reverse complement strand
CATTAATGTGGTATTTATATATAATACCACATTAACTAACTGAAATAATTGAAAAAAAAGCTGCAATAGGGTTGATATTTTTGATTTCAAAGTTGTATAATTAAAACAAAGTATGTGGAATTATAATTCATATACCAAATGAAAAATTTGAAGGGATTATTAATGATATTAATTGACAAAATTAAAAAATCTGGTGCTCAAACAGGATTTTTGACCAGATCTGAGATTGAAAAATTAACCAATGGTTTATTAAAAAAGCACTATTTGGCCAACCTTGATTGCGCCAAATCAGGAATTAACGGAAAAATGATGTTCGGTAAACTTGTTATTTATCCAGTTTCCGATGTAGTTGAATTTATAGAAAAAAAATTTGGTGCTTGATTAGATGGATACATCATTAAAAGACGAACTTGGGCGAACTTTGACCACTAAAGATGTGGCGGCACTGTTGGGAGTTGACCCACGAACCGTTAAGAGGTATGCTTCCGAGTTGGGCGGCGTGCGGATTGGGCCGCGTCTAATTCTGTTCTTTGAAAATTCGTTGAGGAGATTGATAGATGCCAACAAAAACGAACAGGAGAGGCAAGATCCGGTGGCGCGGAGTCGTGAAGATTTCCGGCAGAATAGTTGCAACCAAATGGTTTGGCAGCGGCCGGGAACAAAAACAGGCCGCCATTCTTTGGGAAGCGGAACAAAAAAAGATTCTCAAGGAAAAGCAGACCCAGCAGATCCCCACGGACTGCTTGACGGTTTATGATTGGGCAACCACATACCTTGATTTTGTTCAAACTCGATTTGTCAAAAAAACATATTTTGAAAAACGAGATGGTTTCAAACGGTTTCTCCAGTCTGTCCAAGTCAAAGAACCTGGCATGATAACTCCAGCAGTAGCGATGGGTTTTTTATCTGAACAGTACAAAGAAAGATCCGGATACGCAGCCAACAAAGAACGGAAAAACCTGGCCGCCGGCTGGGAGTGGGGCCGGAAATATATTGAAGGGTTCCCTCAGTCAATTAACCCATTCCGGGCGGTTGACAAATTCCCTGAGATCAGACAGCCACGGTATGTTCCCCCGATTGAAGATTTTGACAAAACTTATGCAGTGGCGGAGGGACAGGACCGGGTAATGCTGTTGGCCTGTTTGCACCTGGCTGCTAGACGTGGAGAGCTGTTCAAGCTTCTATGGTCTGATGTAGCAAACGGGCAGGTATGTTTGACAACCCGGAAGACCCGGACCGGTTCACCAAAGCGGGCATGGTTACCCATGACAAAGGAGTTGGCGGAGGCCATGGATTGGTGGCGGCTGAACCGGCCTTATAAATCAGATCATGTTTTTGTTATGCTGGCAAACCCGACACCAGGGGAACCATACAAAAACCGACAGCACTTCATGAAAAATATTTGCAAAAAAGCTGGTGTAAAACACTTTGGTTTTCACGCCATCCGGCACTTATCGGCAAGCTACCTGTATCAGATAGGTAAGCCATTATCTTTAATTCAAAAAATTCTGCGGCATGATTCACCGGGCACAACTGAAAGGTATTTGAACAGCCTGGGGTTTAAAGCCGATGATATCGGCCAAGCTGTGGAGGAGCTGAGCAGAAGAAAAAAGGCAGAAAGAAAACAACCTGAAGAGAGAACGGGAAAGGTTATTCCCTTCCCCCAAAAAAAGACCCCAAGAGCCGCGAACTCTTAGGGTCTATTGAAAAGGATATCCGCAAAGTATATCCACAACCAAAAAAAGGAACCGAATTATGCAGAAACCCTTGTCTATCAATGGTGATCCCACCGGGATTCGAACCCGGGTTACCGGCGTGAGAGGCCGGCGTCCTAACCACTAGACGATGGGACCTGCATTGCAAAAAATATTGATATACCGGAACCAGAGAAATGTCAATGGATTTTACACGGTAAAGGGTCTTTTGCGGCCTTTCCTGTACCCGAAAATCAGGTAGATGAGCCATCCCACCAGGGGGATCAGGGCAATGAAATGCCAGAGCAGCTTTTTTTTGGGAGAACCGAAATCTTTTTTGATGATGTCCACCAGGGCCAGCATGGTCAGGCCTAAAGAGATACCGAAAATCAGCAGGATGTATAAAATGATGTTTTCCATGGGGATTTTTCAGCCTTCTTTGAGCCGGTCTGATATTTTCATGAGGGTGTCCACATAATAATTACTGTGGTTGTAGCGGAACAGTACTTCGTGCTGGCGCTGCCGGGTGATGCCGGGTTTCCATCCATGGTGTTTGAGGTAGTTTGCCACGGAAAAGATGGCATCGCTGTGGTCGAACAGGTCAATTTTGCCGTCCTCGTTGCCGTCCTTTGCCAGGGTCAGGGCATTGGAGGGCATGAACTGGGAAATGCCCATGGCACCTGCATAGGAGCCTTTGATGGTTTCCGGGGCAAAGCCTTCTTTATCCGCGTATTTTATCAGGGCTTTGAGTTCTTCATATCCCCATTTGGAACGTTGGTCCACTTTTTTTAAAAAAGTTTCTTTTTTGGGTTTTTTTTGTTCAGGAATGGCATTCCATATACGTTCCTGCAACGTCTCGTCGGTGAGGGCCGCCATGGTGGCCAGGGTGTTGATGACTGTTCGTTTCCCCAGGAAGGTGCCCAGGCGGGTTTCCACCAGCAAAATAGCGGTGATAACGGTTTTATCCACCCCAAAGGCTTTCTGGGCTCGGTCCAGGGCTTCTTTGTGGTCCTCCATGTATTCAAATGCATTGGCGATTGATGATTTGGATAGAAACTGGTCATAGTTCAGGCTGGATTCTGAATGGATAAAAAACATGGATACGCCGTCAGGGTTGAAAAAAACCGCTTCTCTGGCCAGAATATCCTGGATTTTTTCAGGGGCAAAACCGTCTTTGATCAACCGCTCTTTTAATAGATCAAATTCATTTCCCTTAGGGGGTGATTGGGCACAAACGCCGGGGATGAGCATTACAAGTAAAAACAAAAAAAAGAAGCATCCCAGAATAAATGTGCGTGGCCAAGGCAGAAATCCCATGTGTCAGCTGTGCCTCCCTTATGTTTTTGGTTAAAAGTGTTTTGTTATACCGCATTTTTTTTTTGATTGCATTAAAAATTTTGGGGTTGCTGCCGGATGATTCAAATGTAAAACAGGGGGGATACCATGCCTGGCATGGTATCCCCCCTGTTTTTATTACCGCAGTTTTATATTTTGCAGGATATTGGGATTAAATGTCAAAATACAGGTAAAACTCGTGGGGATGGGGCCGGCTGATAACGGGTTTGACCTCATTTTCCATTTTGTAGTCAATCCAGTGTTCAATTACGTCTTTGGTGAACACATCTCCTTTGAGCAGAAAGTCATGGTCATGCTTTAACGCGTCCAGGGCCTCTTCCAGTGTGCCGGGGGCGGATTCCATTTCAGCAAGTTCCTCGGGCGGCAGGTCATAGATGTTTTTGTCCATGGGATCGCCCGGGTCCATTTTATTCTGGATGCCGTCTATCATGGCCATGGCAATGGCGGAAAATGCCAGGTATCCATTGCAGGAGGGATCCGGGGTTCTGAACTCAATGCGCTTGGCCTTGGGTGATCCCGAATACATGGGCAGGCGGATGGCAGCACTTCTGTTCCGGCTGGAATAGGCCAGGTTGATGGGGGCTTCAAATCCCGGCACCAGGCGCTTGTATGAGTTGGTGGTGGGGTTGGTTATGGCGCACAGGGCTTTGCAATGCTTCATGATGCCGCCGATGGCATACAGTGCTTCATCAGACAGGCCTGCATATTTGTTGCCCGCAAACATGGGGTTGCCGTTTTTCCAGAAACTCATGTGGGTGTGCATGCCGGTGCCGTTGTCCCCGTAAATTGGTTTGGGCATGAAGGTCACCGTGTGGTCGTATTTATGGGCCACATTTTTGAGCACATACTTGAACCATGCCAGGCTGTCTGCCATGTTCACCAGGGAATCAAACCGCAGATCGATTTCAGACTGGCCGGCGGATGCCACTTCATGGTGCTGGCATTCCATGGCAATGCCCAGATTTTCCATCGTGAGCATCATTTCCGTTCTCATGTCCTGGTACTGGTCAGCCGGGGGAAGGGGGAAATACCCGTGTTTGGGCTTGATTTTATATCCGAGGTTGGGCATTTCATCCGTGCCGGTGTTCCAGTGTCCTTCAGGGGAATCAATTTCAAAAAACGCGGTATGGGGTTCCGAGGCATACCGGATATTGGAAAAGATGAAAAATTCCGGCTCCGGGCCCACAAAAATGGTGTCACCGATGCCGGTACTTTTCAAAAATTGCTCGGTTTTTTTTGCAATGCCCCTGGGATCTCTGGAATAGGATTCACTGGTGATGGGATCATGGATGTTGCCGATGATAGCCAGGGTGGGGACCTTGAAAAACGGGTCCATTTTTGCCGTGCCGGCCTCGGGGATAACGATCATGTCACTGTTGTTGATGGCCTGCCATGCCCGCATGGAAGACCCGTCAAATCCAAACCCGTCTTCAAAGGCGGATTCGGAAAATTCACTCAATGGAACGGAAAAATGCTGCCAGGTTCCGATGAAATCCATGTACCGGATGTCCACCACCTTTGCATTGTTTTCTTTTGCCATTTCAATTACGTCTTTGGGTGTCATGTGCCTTCCTTTCTGTTTTTTTGTTTGTATATAAAGTGTTACCGATGCCGTAAGGATTATGGTGCGTTATAGTGCATCGGTATCGGTTTCACCGGTCCTGACCCGGATCGCTTTTTCCACGTTCAGAACAAAGATCTTGCCGTCTCCGATTTTCCCGGTGTTGGCGGCATTTCTGACCGTTTCGATGGTTTCGTCCGCCCGGTCATCTGCAACCACAATTTCCAGTTTGATTTTGGGTACAAAATCCACCACATATTCCGCACCACGGTAGATCTCCTTGTGTCCTTTCTGGCGGCCGTAACCATTTACTTCGGTGACGGTCATGCCGAAAATACCGACTTCACTGAGTGCTTCTTTTACATCATCAAGTTTAAAAGGCTTGATGACAGCTTCAATTTTTTTCATGTAATACCTCCTTTGCATGTATCTTGGGGAGCCGTTGTATGATGGCTGTTTTAATTTGTGTAAGTTTCTGTGGGTCCCGAATTTTTTGGTCGTTTTCCAGATCCCGGACGTAGAATATATCCATAATCTGGTCCACCTTTCCCCCCACCACGGCAACATTGACGTTAAGTCCGCTGCGGTAAAGGGCATTGGTGATGGTGAACAAAAGACCGGGGAAATCATAGGTCAATACCTCGATGATGGTGAAAAAACTGGATATGTCATTGTCGATGCGCACCTGGTTGGGTTCCGGCCGTCTGCCAGAGGCAATGGTGATATGTTTTGGGATCTTGTCCACAATTTTGTCCAGAAAATGGTCATCATCCAACGCCCTGGTCAGGTCTGTTTCTGCTTTTTCCCATTTTTTCTGTTCAAAAAGGCGGTCCCTTGGCGGCATGACCTTGAAGATATCCAGAATATGGGTGTCTCCCAAAGGATATGCCTGGGATGCCACAATATTGATCCGGTTGAGAAAAAACACACCGGCGATCTTGGAATAAAATCCGGGTTTGTCCCGGCCGCAGATGGCCACGGTACGGATGTCTGAATCATCTTCTTTTGACACCTGCCAGATGAACCGGCGGTCGCCCAGGTTCCGGAAAAGTTTGATATGGTCTGCAATATGGATGGCCGGCATATACAGCAAATACCTGCCGGACATGGCATCCAGCTGCTGCATGATGGTTTGTTCCTGCCAGCTTTCCTTGAGCATGGCCAGCACCTCTTCTTTTTTACGCTGGATGAGGCGCTGGCTTTTTTTGGATGCCAGTTCTCCTGTTTTTAAAATGCGCATGGTTTTTAAAAACAGATCTTTTATCAGGTTTTCGGTCCAATCATTCCATGCCTTGGGGCCTGTGGCCATGGAGTCCGCCACCGTGAGCAGAAACAGCATTCTCAACAGCCGGATTTTGCCCACCTTACTGGCGGTGTAGATGGCGGTTTCTTCATCAAAAACATCCCGCCGGGTTGCGGTTTTGGCCAAAAGCAGGTGGTTTTGGATTAAAAATCGGGCATCTGCCGCTTCCGTGGCAGTGAACCCCAGACGTTCCAGGATAGGCCGGGCAATCTCAGCCCCGGTGTTGGAGTGTTCTTTGGCCGGATCTGATTTGCCGATATCGTGGAGAAGGGCTGTCACCAGAAGAAGGTTTTTGTTTCTGACATCCTTGAAAACATCGGCATACAGACTGGTATTGATGTCGGTGCCGGGTATTCGGAAACTGTTCATAACCTGGACACATCGGATGGAGTGTTTGTCCACCGGAAACAGATGGTAGTGGTTGTACTGGATTTTGTTCCTGATGGCGGAAAATTCCGGTATGAACCGCTCAAGAATGCCGGTGGACAGCATTACGGTGAGTACATTGAACTCCCAGAAAGACAGGGCCAGTACCCGTTTAAAAATTTTGATGTTTGCCGGGTCAGTTTTTATATCTTCATCCACCAGATGAAGAAATTCCGATACCACGCGCCTGGCTTCTATGGAAAGGGGAATCCGCATCCGACCGCTTTCCAGAAATATTTTCAGCAACAGTTCCGGCCGCTGGAGGATGACAACGGTGTTGGCAAAATACAACCGCCTTTTGTGGATGATCAGGCCGTCTGTTTTGGTCAGACGCGGAGTGGCGGATTCTTTTCTGATACGGCTGCTGGTGATGATATCTTCAAAGGTGATCTGGTTGATCTGTTTGAGAAACTCCATTCTGGCATGCAGCTCTCCAAGAAACACTTCCACATCCGGCCGACTGTCCTGGTTTTGTAACGATAGAAGACCTGCCACCTCGGTCTGGTATTCAAAATGCAGAGTGTCGCATTTACGGCCTGTTATATGGTGAAGCCGGTTTCTGATATCCCAGATATAGGCCAGGGTTTTTTCCAGTGTCTCATATTCAAAATGGGATAAAAAACCGTAATATTCCAGGTCACGCCGCTCTTTGATATCGGATTTTA
This sequence comes from Desulfobacteraceae bacterium, assembly GCA_020201255.1. Classification (GTDB taxonomy): domain Bacteria; phylum Desulfobacterota; class Desulfobacteria; order Desulfobacterales; family Desulfobacteraceae; genus Desulfotignum. Next base: position 10,956 of record JAIVHE010000308.1, on the reverse strand, counting down.
TTTTGGCATACCACAGCAGGGTGTGGTAATCGCGCAAACCGCCGAATCCTGATTTGAGGTCCGGAGTCACAAGATAGGTGGAATCCCCGAAATTTTCAAGACGGTTGATGCCATGTGCAAACAGATAGTCCAGGGTCTGCTTGTAATGTCCGGTGTACAACTCTTTTCTGAATTTTTCCCTTACCGCGGAATAGATCAGGGAGCTGCCACAGATGAACCGGGCATCCAGAACAGTGGTGAGGATATCAAACCGGTCAAACGCCATGGCAATAAATTCATCACTGTTTCGTACCGCATATCCCACCTCGAACCGGGCATCCCACAAGGGGTACAGCAGCTCCTGGACAAACGCTTCCACTTCCGGGGGAACAGAGGTATCAAACAGAATGAGCAGGTCGATGTCGGAATGGATACATTGTTCTTTTCTGCCATATCCGCCCAGGGCAATGATGGCAAACGGGTTATTGGATACCACCATTCTGCGGGCGGAAATGCTTTTTTCATACACCGTAAAAAAATATTCATCCAGGGCCCGGGTCAGCTGCTCCAGGAAAAACGGTTCTTGTCCTGCCAGAAATGCCTGGACCAGGAGTTCTTTTTTTTGCATTAACATGCGTGCCTGTGAATTGTGCATTTTTTCCATAATGTTTCTGATAAAAGCAATGGGCGTGCCAGCCTTTCATCGGCAGGGCTTTTCATAGGGCAACCCAAAATATTTCAAAAAATAGCGAATAAAATTCTTGTGTTTCCATGAATAAATAACAAAAATGTTGTTTGATGAAAAGATTAAATTACATTTTCGTATTTGATAGTTGTGTTGTCTGTTTTGCGGTCAATCTTTTTGTGGGCGGGCCGGGATATCAGGGGCAGGGGATGATACGCATACAGCCGGGCAAATCAAATGCCCGGCTGCAAAAGGAAGACAATATTCAACAGAAATTGTTCAGTCTTTTTCTATCTGTTCCGGGTCTTTGTCTTTATCTTTGTCTTCAAGGGGTTCAGGTTCATTTGTGGCTTTTTTAAAGTTTTTAATACCTTTCCCCAGACCGGCACCAATCTCAGGCAGTTTGCCCGCACCAAAAATAATGAGGATGATCACAAGGATAATTATCAGTTCCGGCATTCCAATTCCACCAATCATAGCATGCTCCTGTTTCTTTCATGGCTGAAAATATCAAATAAAAACTCTTAACACTAAGTGGTAGCAGTGTCAATGGTTTAGAATGCAAGGCCAAAAAATAAAAAAACACAATTTTGTAATATGCTGGCGTATGCCATGAATTTTTAATAAAGGTCTTGTGAAAAAAACGGATATGCTTCATATTTTCGGTAAAAAAATGACATCATTGCCCGTGTGCAGTGAACAATGATATGTTTACCCTCGATATCCGGAGAAAAAAACCATGAACCAAATTGTTTCAGAAGAATTTCAAGGCGCCACAAAATATGTACTGGACCAGGAACTGGCCGCCATCGTCAATATATCCATGCGGCTGGAAATGCCGTTGCTTCTCAAAGGAGAACCCGGCACCGGCAAGACCATGCTGGCCTATGCCATTGCCGAAAGTCTTGGCATGCCTCTGATTGTGCTCAACGTGAAATCCAGCATGAAACTGGTGGAGGCCCTGTACCAGTATGATACATTGACCCGGCTCAATGATTCCCGGTTCGGTGATTCCCAGCGGGATGTGAGCAATATCAATGAATACATAAAAATGGGAAAAATCGGTCAGGCGTTTGTGGCAGATCAGCGCACCGTGCTGCTCATTGATGAGATCGACAAGGCAGATACCGATTTTCAAGATGATATGCTGGATGTTCTGGACCAGATGCAGTTTGATATTATCGAGACCGATCAGACCGTTACGGCAACCCATCGGCCGGTGATCATTATTACCTCCAACGCCAAAAAAGATCTGTCCGATCCGTTTTTGGGCCGGTGCAATTTTCACCATATTGCCTTTCCCGACCCCAAGATGATGCGCAAGATTATTCATGTGCATTTTCCCGATCTGGATGAAAAACTGGCTGATAATGCCATCAAGGCATTTTTCAGCATGCGCGACATTGAGAGCATCGAGAAGAAGCCGGCTACCCGGGAGTTGATCAACTGGATCCGGGCATTGCACGCAGACCCGGATTTTCGGGTCAAGGATCTGATCAATGGCAAACTGCCCTTTCTCGGGGTGTTGTTCAAAAAAAGCCCGGATTATGAGCGGGCACAGAATCTGACGTCCAGAAGACGATTATTTTAAGGTGCAGCCCCCATGTTTGTAAAATTTTTCTATACCCTCAAGGATGTCGGTATCCCGGTGTCTCCCACAGCCTTTCTTACCCTGCAAAAAGCCCTCTACAATGGGTTGGTGGCAGGCCTGGATGATTTTTATACCTGTGCCCGGGCCATCCTGGTCAAAAGTGAGCGGTATTTTGATCTGTATGACCAGGTGTTTGCCCACCACTTTGAAGGGGTTCCGCTGCCGGAAGATGCGGGATTTGAAATTGATGCCATTGCCAGGGGGCTGCTGGAAGAATGGCTGAAAAACCCGAAAATGGTGGCAGATGCGTTGGGTATTGATGAAGAAAAACTCAACAAAATGTCTCCGGAAGAACTTATTGAATACTTCAAGGAGCGGCTCAAAGACCAGGACAGCCGGCATGACGGCGGCGGTAAATGGATCGGAACGGGCGGGTATTCTCCCGTGGGCCATTCCGGATATCACCCCGGCGGCATGCGGGTAGGCGGGGTATCCGGCAACAAATCCGCGGTAAAGGTGGCCAATGAGCGGCGGTACAAGGATTATTCCACTACCGGTCCCTTGACCCAGGCCAATATCGGAGAAGCTCTCAAGCGGCTGCGCAACCTGGTGCCGGCCGGTCCCAAAGACAAAATCAACGTGGATGAGACCATCAGGGAAACCATGCGCAACGCCGGTGAGATCGAACTGGTGTTTGACCGGGCCCTCAAGGACCGGCTCAAGGTGGTCCTGGCCATTGACAACGGCGGCTGGTCCATGGACCCCCATATTGACGTGGTTCAGACCCTGTTTGACTATGCAAGGGCCCAGTTCAAGGAAGTAAAAACCTACTTTTTTCATAACACCATTTATGATTATGTATGGGAAGATCCGGCCCGGTACAAAAAGCCCAAAAAAATTGTGGAATTTGCCCGCCAGGATCCGGATACCCGGCTTATCATTGTGGGGGATGCCAGCATGGCTCCCTATGAACTCATGGCCCATGACGGCTCCATCCACATCAGTGAGCGCAGCGGCCGCCCCAGCATTCACCAGCTCAAATTTCTGGCCGAAACATTTTCCCATGCCGTTTGGCTCAACCCCGTGCCGGAATCCATGTGGGGGTATACCCATACCATCATGACCATTAAAACCATTTTTCCCATGTATGAGCTGTCCCTGGACGGACTGGAAAAGGCGGTGGCAAAACTGATGGCAAAGGATACGACCACTGCCGCATGATCTGCGGACATTGCTGGGAATTTGTTCATCAGGGTGACGAACGTCCGCCGGAGGCTCCAAAATGCGGTCCGTGGTGAGCCCTTGTTGGCAACCTGTGCACGGACCGTCAGATTATGCAATCTCGGGCCGGGCACAGGTTGCCAACAGGGGCGGGGATGCTTGGAAGGCAGGATGTACATTTGTTACATGGGATTGCCCCGGGGGAATTTAAAATTTCAGGTAAAACTGGTGCCGAAAAAGGTATTGGTATTGGCAAAAATGGTTTTGGCCAGCGCTTGGGGATCTTCGTTGCGTACCTGCCCCAGTCTTTCCAGGACTGAGCGCACAAATGCCGGTTCATTGCGCCGGCATTTGTTTTTCTGGGGGGCGGGGGTGAGATAGGGAGCATCGGTTTCAATGAGAATTTTGTCTCTGGGGATCAAAGGTGCCAGTTCCCGGAGCAGTTTTCCCCGCTGCTGGATGGTCAGAATACCGGTGATGCCGATGTAATATCCCAGATCCAGGTATTTGAATAATTCCTTGCGGGTGCCGGAAAAACAATGGACCACTCCTTTTCCGGTATCAGGTCCGTCCGATTTTACCATATCATAAAACCGGCCGTTGGAATCGCGTTCATGAAAGATCAGGGGCTCAAAACAAGGGTCGTCAATATGGCAATGGGAGTCAAATAATATCATGGAGCTTTCCTTTCGCTGTATATGGCAAAGCCTTCACTGTTTGGAAGAAGCCGGGTTACGGGTCCAGTGAAGGCTTAGTGTGTAAGAAAAACTGTTTTTCAGCACTCCTTGACACAACCAATATATATCAGTAAATTCAGTGCCAGTCAATTATGGACCATGATGAATAATGATGAAACCATACATATGAACCTGTACAGCAGCAAAAATTCCATTATCAGACTGTTTAATGTTACCAAGCGCTATGGCGCAAAGCTTGCGTTGAACAATGTGTCCGTGGATATCCAGCCCGGAGAATTTATTTTTATTTCCGGTCCTTCCGGAGCCGGGAAATCCACCCTGCTCAGGGTGCTCTACCTGGCGGAAAAAGTGTCCGAAGGCCAGATTCTCATCAACGGCATGAACCTGGCCAGGATTTCTGCTTCCAAACTGCCCCTTCTGCGGCGGCGTTTCGGTATGGTATTCCAGGATTTTAAACTGATCCCCGGCCGGACTGTTTTTGAAAACGTGGCCCTGGTCCTGGAGGTGGCCGGAGAAAAACCTTCCTATATCCGCAAAAAAGTCATGCATGTGTTGCGTACCACAGGCATGGACAAAAAGGCAAATGCCCTGCCGCCAACCCTTTCGGGCGGTGAACAGCAGCGGGTGGCAGTGGCCCGGGCTGTGGTGGGTGATCCGGATATCATCCTGGCTGATGAACCCACAGGCAGTCTGGATCACGCTTCTGCCATGCTGGTGTTGGATTTTTTGATGGCGTATCATAAAAAAGGGGCAACCATTCTGGTGGCAAGCCATAACCTGCATCTGCTGGAAAGCATGGTGCGGGGTCGCAATATTGTACTGGAACAAGGAGAGCTGGTCAAAACATCTACCATGCTCTGACAGATGTTATGCGCCCATAAGAAAGCAGATTCCCATGACCCGATACATTACAAAAGCCCTGGCAGATATCCGGTCCAATCGGTTTTTGAACCTGATCACCATCGTGACCATTTCTTTATCCATTCTGGTGGTATCCCTTTTCCTGCTGTTTTTTGAAAATGCCAACCGGTTGATTGAAGGCTGGAACCAGGGGGGACGGGCCATGATTTATCTTGAACCCGCCTTTTCCCAGGAAATGCTGCCGGATCTTAAAGCCCGGATTCAGGGCCTGGGGGAAGTGGAGGAGATGCGCTTCATACCAAAATCCCGGGCACTGGAAAAACTAAAAGACGAGATGGGGTCCCATACCGGATTTTTTGATACCTTACAGCACAATCCTTTGCCCCATGCCCTGGAAATCCGGATGAAAACCCGGGGTGATTATGCACAGGTGGCTGCCTTTGCAAAAAAGATTACAGCACTGGAGATGGTGGAAAGCGTGGAATACGGCCAGGGGTGGCTGGCAAAATTTTTACAGATTTTTACCTTGTTCCGGATCACCGGGTATGCCATGTGTGGTCTTTTTTTGTTGATCGCACTTTTTATTACCGCCAATACCGTGCGGCTGGCGTTTTATTCCCGACGGCTTGAAATTGAAATCATGCGGCTGGTGGGAGCCACTGAAGGGTTTATAAAAACCCCTTTTTATGTGGAAGGGTTGCTCCAGGGCTTTTTTGGAGGGATTCTGGGACTGTTGATTCTCATGGCCGCATTTCTTACAATTTCATCGGGCATTTCCGGGAATTTGGGTGCCTATGTATATCTTGATATCCGGTTTCTGTCCATCAAGGCCATGGGACTTATCATACTGGCAAGTACATTCTTGGGGTGGTTTGGATGTTATCTCTCTTTAAGGCAGATGTTACAATAATCCTGGTGTGGGGATGGCTTCTCTTTTTTGTACCAACGGTTGTGTGGGCAGAACCGGCGGTAATTTATCAGGGTACGATCACTGCATCAAGGCTCAATGTCCGGTCAGAACCTTCCCAGGATTCTCCAGTGGTGCTGGTCCTGGAACAAGGCACTACAGTGGATGTTACCGAGGTAAAAGGCGGTATCGGCGGATGGGTGACAATACAGTATAAGCACCTTCAGGGCTATGTCCGGAACCGGCCTGTGTATATTCAGCTGGAGGCTGTCACCCCTGCAGAAAAACCTATGCCTTCCGATTCCCTGAAACCTGATCCCCGGATACAGGAAAAGAAACAGGCCATTGAAACGCGCATTACACAAGAACAGGAACAGATCAGCCGGTTCACACAAAAAGAGATACAGATCATCGAAGGGTTGAATGAAATCGATTATACATTGAACCAGGCCAGGAACAAGGCAAAGATCCTGGCCAAAGAAGCCCTGGATCTGGAAAAAACGATGGCTGCCATACAGGCGGAATCAGAGAAACTGGCTACCCGGATACAGGAAAATCAGGTATATGCAGCAGATCGGCTGGTTGCTCTTTACCGCATGCACAACATCGGCAGTCTGGATATGATGGGCATGCCTGCATCTGTGTTTGATTTTTTTATTGCCCAGAATGCCATGAAACGAGTTGTCATGTCGGATTTTACGGCCCTTGAAAATCAAATCCGGGATCTGGGAAGGTTTCAGACCCTTGCAGCGCAATTGGCGGAACAAAAGGCAGTTAAGGCTAAACTGGAGCAGGATCTGAATTTGCAGATTCGTATCAAGGAAAAAGAAACCCGGAAAAAAGCCTCTATCCTCCAGGAAATCCGCCAGAAAAAAACATTGTCCCAGGCAGCTGTTGCTTCATTGAAGGATGCAGCCACAGGTCTGGATAAAAAAATGCACACCATGGGAAAACAATCTGCTTATCCGGTCGAAGGCAGTACGTTTTCCGGGTTGAAAGGCCGGCTGATCCTGCCGGTTAAAGGAAAAATCGTGTCCCGTTTCGGTCCTTCACAATCGGGAGATTACAATTCCTTCACTTTTCAGAGCGGAATTGATATAAAGGTGGAACGGGGGGAGCCGGTGCGGTCTGTTTTCAAAGGTGAAGTCATATTTGCCGAATGGCTCAAAGGATATGGCAACCTGCTGATCATAGATCATGGTGAAAATTACTATACGCTGTATGCCCATGTACAGGAGTTTTTCAAAGATAAAGGTGAGCAGGTGGATACCGGTGAAGTGATTGCAACAGCAGGTGATACCGGTTCCATCAAAGGCCTTTGTCTGCATTTTGAACTCAGGCATCACGGCAAAGCGGTGGACCCCCTGAAATGGTTACAAAAAGGAGCATAGAATTCATGATAGTGCGATCGTTTTATACCCGGTGGCTGTGCACAGCGGCTTTGGCCCTGATGCTGGTGTTGTCCGGTGTCATACCGGTTTGTGCAGAAACAGGCAAAACCTACACATCATTGAAATTATTTGTGGAGGTTCTGGAAGAACTGGAAAAAAATTATGTGGAGAACCCGCTCCGCTGGAATTTTCCCTGAAGCGGGATTTGATTCCAATGACCAGTGTGCGGTCGGCAATTCTCAAGCCTGGATACGGGTATGTGCGGGTAACCAATTTCAGGATGAATACCCATGAGGAGATGCAGGAGCACCTGGAAAAACTGGAAACAGATCAGCATAATCTGAAAGGTCTTGTCATTGATCTGCGGGATAATCCCGGCGGGCTGCTGGACCAGGCCATCAAGATGTCCGATTTTTTCCTGGACCAGGGCATCATCGTTTCCATAAAGGGACGCCAGGAAGAAACCGCCAAGGCATATAAGGCCCATCCCGGTATAGAAGAGAGAACATATCCCATTGTGGTGCTTATCAACGGCGGGTCTGCCTCAGCTTCCGAGATTGTTGCCGGGGCACTGCAGGACCATTCCCGGGCGTTGATTCTGGGGACCGCATCTTTTGGAAAAGGATCAGTCCAGACGGTCCGCCCGTTAAAAGACGGATACGGCCTCAAGTATACCATTGCCCGGTATTATACACCCAGCGGCAGGTCCATACAGGCCAAAGGCATCCAGCCGGATATCGAGGTGGCCCATGCCATGCTTGAAACATCATCAAAAAAATCATCCGCCTTTGATAGAATGCTCAAGGAAAAGGATCTGCAAAACAGCCTGGAATCTGAAGAAACAGATGAGTTGAGAACCGGAGAGCCTTCAAAAACATCCCGGCAAAAACAGCAACAGCAGGAAACTGAACAGCTCCGCCAGGATGCCCAGGTGAGAAGAGCCCTTGATATTCTGGTAAGCTACGGAGTTTTCAATAAAGTAAATGGCAATTAAAAAAAAGGCGTCTAAAAAACCGACAGCTGCAAAAACAGCAACCGGGAAAAAAAAGACGGCAAAAACAGCGCCCAAAAAACCGGCACCCAAGACAAAAAAAACAGCTTCATCCACCAAACAGGGCCGTAAAAAAAAGGCCGTGGATATGGTGTCACAATTAAAAAAGGTGGCCATCGGTGTTCTGGTTCTGTCGGCTGTCTGCCTTACAGCAGCCATGATCGCGGATATGCTGCTGCGGCCGACGGCACCTGTGAAACAAAAAACCCAAAAGATTGCCGACAAATCCCCTGCATCAGCAGACAGACAAAAATCATATGGCCAGGATACACCTTCGCCGGTTTATGAAGATATCAGTGATCTGCCGCCCAAAAAACCACAGTCCGGGCTCATGGAAAAAAACGGGCATCCCATTGTATATGAGGTCTTCGAGGGCTTGGGTGATATCCGAAAAGAACCTTCGGCTGTTCCATTGCCGCCAGAGGATGATAGCATCAGGATCGCGCTGATTATTGATGATATCGGTTATGATAAAAAAATTGCCATGGACCTGCATGCACTGGAGCCCAACATCAGTTTTTCCGTGCTGCCCTGGTCACCGTTCGGCCGTGTAATTTCCGGAATGCTCGAAGACAGGGGTGCGGAAATCATGCTCCATCTGCCCATGGAGCCGGTGGAATATCCGGAGGTGAATCCGGGGCCCGGGGCGCTGCTGGCCAGCATGCCTCCTGATGTGTTGATTGCCCAGTTGGAAAAAAACAATACCAGGCAGATGTGTGGTCCTTTGCATCTGCTGTTCTAAAACAAGAGTGTAGAAGAAATTTCATGGAGACGACATGATGCAGATATGGAAACAACCCCTTGATCTGGCACCCTTTGAACCCATTATTGACAAAACCATTGTGGGCCATATGGGCATTGAATTTACGGAATTCGGTCCTGATTTTATCCGGGCCACCATGCCGGTGGACCACCGCACAGTTCAGCCCATGGGAATCCTGCATGGCGGTGCATCAGTCGTTCTGGCTGAAACCCTTGGCAGCGTAGCCTCTTATCTGGCCCTGGATTCGGACCATTACTCCGTGGGCCTTGAAATATCTGCCAACCATCTCAAGCAGGTGCGCACCGGCAGGGTTACCGGCACGGTCCGGGCGGTTCATTTAGGCCGTACAACCCATGTCTGGGACATTACCATAGAAAATGAGTCCAATGAAAAAGTCTGTGTTTCCAGATTGACCATGGCAGTGATGCCGGTGGCAAACAAGGAGGTCTGATCCCGGGGTTCTGTTCAATGAGAAGTGTCCATTTCGCCAGGCATTTCTGCACGGTGAATTCATTCTGAAGTCAATCCATCTGTTTTAGGCCCTCAAGGCCGTCAGATTTTTTTACCACGAAGGTCACGAAGAACACGAAGAAGCCCTTCCTTCGTGTTCTTCGTGACCTTCGTGGTTTTTGAGAACATCAAAACAATGTAAGACCATCCGACATTAGCCATAACTTACTTAATCTATGATAGAATGATGAAAGAATGCATTTGCCCTGGGCATTTTTGTCCGGGTCAAAATATTTTGGATGTGATCGAATTGTTGTCCAATGGCTTCTGGGTGGTGGGCATCAGAACCCATGACCAGGGCAATGCCTTTATCAAGGGCTGCCCGGACGATCCAGGGTGAGGGGTAGGGAACGGCAATGGGGTGGGCCATCCCACCCATGTTTATCTCCAACGATCCAGGGTGAGGGGTAGGGAACGGCAATGGGGTGGGCCATCCCACCCATGTTTATCTCCAGCTGCATGCCCCGGTCTTTGATGATGTCCAGGGTCTCATCCACCAGTTTTCGGTACCAGTCATCGTTTTCATTGAAAAACCGGTTTTGGGTGTTGTGTTTTTTCAATACATCGAGATGACCCACAATATCAAACCACCCGCTCTGAACAGCCTGCTGCACGGTCTGATAATATGTCCGGCAAAGGGATGTGATATCCCCGTTGAAATTTTGATGCAGGCATGTATGAAATTCGGTTTCATTGCCATTGACCAGGCCTGGCCTTTTGTCCACCACCAGGGTGTGCACTGATGCAATGATAAGATCCCAGTCCATGGATGCAATGGATGCGGTCCACTCTTTGTGTTCAGGGATATATTCAATTTCCATGCCGGTTTTTATGGTCATCCTGCCGTCATATTCTTTTTTTGCACGAAGGATGTCATTGCGATATGCCGGGATATGGGCTTTTTTCATGGCATACCGGGTATCAAAGGGCAACGGTGCATGATCGGTTATGGCAATTGTTTTACATCCTTTTTCAAAGGCGGAGGTTGCCATGTCTGCCACAGAGGCAATCCCGTCTGAATAGGTGGAGTGCATGTGGGTGTCACTGGTCAGATCAAGGAGCATGGATATATCCTTACAAATATTCAGGCGTAATAAAAGTATGGGGCGTATTGTTACCATATATGTGTTGGAAAATCACCATAATCCGGTCTGAATATTTGCTATGGCGCGGGTACGCTCTATGGTAAGCCCCTGGTTGTGTCCTGTGAACGGACCGTCAGAGCCGGAGGGGGCCTGGTAAAATATGCCGAGATGGTTTTCAACCAGAAGGCAGGTTGCCGCACTTCATTGTTCTTTT
>JAIVHE010000003.1 GCA_020201255.1 Desulfobacteraceae bacterium | reverse complement strand
GTATCGGAAATCACCACATTCATCTCATACAGTTTTTTGCGGGCAATGAGATTGGCAATCAACGGCACTTCGTGCAGCGATTCATAATAGGCAGATTCTTCCACAATACCGGCGGACACCATAGTGTCATAGGCCAGTTCCACCCCGGCCTTGACCATGGCCGCCAAGAGAATGCCATGATCAAAATATTCCTGTTCTACAATTTCTGTTTTCTGGGACACCGCTTTTTCAAAAGGAGTGTCTGCCGTCAAAGCCCGCCATTTGAGCAGGTTGGCATCATCATTGGCCCAATCTGCCATCATGGTTTTCGAAAAATCACTAGACATGATGTCATCCATATGCCGGTTGAACAAAGGGGTAAGCAGCACTTTCAACTGCTCGCTCAGGTCATGGGCCATGATTTTGGCTGGATTGGACAGCCGGTCCATCATGTTGGTGATGCCCCCGTGTTTCAGTGCCTCGGTGATGATTTCCCAGCCGTACTGCACCAGTCTGGAAGCATATCCCTCATCCATCCCTTTTTCGATCATTTTGTCATAACACAGCAAAGATCCCACCTGGAGCATGCCGCACAAAATGGTCTGCTCTCCCATGAGATCCGACTTGACCTCTGCCACAAATGAGGATTCGAGCACCCCTGCCCTGTGGCCGCCTGTGGCAGCGGCATAGGCCTTGGCCAGTTCCAGCCCCTCTGACCCGGGATCGTTTTCCCGGTGCACCGCAATAAGGGTGGGAACGCCGAATCCCCTTTTGTATTCTTCTCTGAGCTCTGTCCCCGGAGATTTGGGGGCCACCATGATCACAGTGATGTCTTCTCTGATTTTCATGCCCTCTTCCACGATGTTAAACCCGTGGGAATAGGACAGGCAGGCATTTTTTTTCATCAGGGGCATGACGGCATTCACAACAGAGGTGTGCTGTTTGTCCGGGGTCAGGTTGATGACCAGATCTGCCGACGGCAGCATATTTTCATAGGTATCCACCACAAACCCGTGTTCTGTGGCATTTTTCCATGACTGGCGCTTGTCGTTAATGGCTGATTCGCGCAAGGTATAAGACACATCCAGTCCGCTGTCCCGCAGGTTGAGCCCCTGGTGAAGCCCCTGGGCGCCACAGCCCACAATCACGATTTTTTTGCCTTTCAATGCCGCCACTCCGGAGAATTCACTTGTGTCCATGAACCGGCACTTTGACAGTTCTGCCAGCTGCAGCCGCAGCGGCAGTGTATTAAAATAATTATCACCCATTTTGCATCTCTCTTTTCATCTTGGTTACACGTTTTTATTTACAAATTTCCAGAATGCATTCTGGTCTATATTTTTCCTTGCGTCAAATGAATCGTTTACAATCACCTGCACCGATCCTGTAGTTTTCCGGGTGGTGGATTTCAATGTGTAAGCCGAAAATTCGGCATATCAAAGGTCTCCACTTTGTCCTGCCCCAAAGCCATCTCACGCAGCCGGGCGGATTTCACCCGGGCCTTGTCCACATTTTCTTTTTTTTTGTCCGCAATTTTTTGGGTTTGTTTTCTGGCATGGTCCCACAGGTTGTCCGGATCCAGAAGAATGATGGGGGCCAGAGCGTTTTCATGCAGCTTCATGGAGGTGATGGTGATGGCCAGTTCTTCGGCACTGCCATACCCTCCGGTATTGACCACCGGCAGATTGCTCAGCTTCTGGAGATGGTCCTGCCGAGCCAGGCGAAGCCCTTCCTTATATTTGATCAATCCGTCGCAGGTGGTCAAAGATGCCTGGTTTTCTCCTTCCAGGTCAATGGCCACACCCACGCTCATGATATTGTGCTGCCGGGCCAGGTCATTGGCTTCTTTCATGAGCCCGGGCCCGCCGCCGTGGACAATCCCCATTTCATAACCCAATCTGACGGCCAGCCGGTTGATCAGATCAATGGTAAGCTGGTTGTCCGCTTCATTGGTATGAGATCCGTAAAATGCGAACCAGTATCTTACCCGGTCAAACCGCTCCTTGTCATCGGGCTCCATGAAACATCCATGATAGAAGCTGTAGAGTTTATCCGTGTCTGAATCATACCGCAGAAATTCGCATCCGGAATAATCTGAATGGGTCAGTCGGATCATTTTTTTGACATAATCATCTGCAAAGGACGGGTTGTTCATCAAGATGAGAAAGGTCCGCAGCCCGCTTGTTTTCAACGCATCCACCACCGCAAGATCCGGAAAGGCCCGGCCGATGAACACCCGGGAGTTCACCCCGCCCAGGACCGACAATTTTTCCAGGGTATTTTTAAATTTCCCGTTGCCCTTTTCCGGCACCAGGGGGGTGTTTTTCCGAAACGTGGATTCCAGGATGGCATTGCGGATGATCTCCAGCTGGGCCTGACCAAAGGGGTCCAGGGCTTTGGGAATGGGTATGAAATTGGCCTTGTTCAAGATCAGGCCCAAAGAATCCTCATCCATGACGGAAAACAGATTGGCGATTTCCGCATTGGTGAGCAGATCACTCAACCGATACCCATCCTTGACCTTGGTTTTTTCCAACGGCACGGTCAACGGATTTTTGGCCCGGTAAAACCGGATCTTCACCCGGATCTGTTTCAGGGCAATTGCATCGGCGCCGAAATGATACAGCTCCACCTGGCGGTCCCGAAAGGTTCTGAAAGGATCCAGAACCCGGGCCGGCAGGTGTTCAATGTCCGCGTCTGCAGGATCTGTCACAGCATCAATAATGCCGTAGATATCTCCAAGGGAGATCTTGATAGCCCCCACAAACAGGTCCCGGGGCTTGAGCCAGGTGTTGTCGATGTCCAGGGACATGCGGGACCGGATGGAATGCAAAGCGCTGCGCCCTTTTTTGATCACTTGATTGATGCTGGATGAGGTGATGGCATGGGGTTCAAAACAATATTGGTAGGGTTCCAGCTCCATGGCGATATAATCACAGGTCAGGCCGGTATCTGGATCGGTTTCCTGGCGGATGTCAAACCCTTCATAATACCCCTTGCCGGCTTTTTTCCCCACAAACAGGCGCTTGTGCAGGTAATGGCGGACATCTCTGATGCGCAACTCCGGGTCCATGACCACCAGGCGGCCGATCTCATCCCCTTTTTTAAACAGATCCAGGGCATTTCCCAGCAGGGGATTAAGGTTGGAGAGCCGGGCTTCCACAAATATGTCAGATCCTTCCATCTCGGGTGTGCCGCCGTCATCCGCCAGATCTGTTTTAATGCCGATCTGGGCGTTACCGCTCCTGCCGGAAAAAATATAGGGCTTTTTCTCCTGGATGGCCCCCCGGATATAATCGGACACAAAGGGAAAGTGAAACCGTGCACCAAGGATATCATCGGGGTCTTTTTGTTCATGAAGTTCGGCAATATACCCGTCCGGGCTGATGATCTGAAATATCTGCATAGGTTCTCCTTACGCTTTTTTCACATTCCCGAAACCGATCATGGCACCTTTTGCCCCGGGATAATCCAGGCCCGGCCCCCAGAAAGGCTGAACCATGATGCCGGTCTGTCATCAGGGGTCCTTTGTTTTTTATACTGCTTTGTGCAGATTCACAAAACGCACCTTTGGGGATGTTAAATCAGATCACCGGATTTTATTCAAGGCCAAAAATGTCCTTTGCTGTTTTTCACAACCGGCACAACTTCCATTGTAATATGCATTGGCGGTAACCGGCCCCGGAAGCTCTCGGGCCCGGGCCGGGCATAGCACACCTCAAGGGGCGGGCCTGGGACAAGGATACCCCTTGGAACGATGCAAAATCTGATGCACTTATGGCAAATATCCAGTTGTCTAAAAAAATGCTTTGTCTGAAAAAATGCTGTTAAAAAAGCAAACCCAATGATAAAATATTTGGTTTTTAATGAAACAATCTGCCGGGAGTTGCAAATGGACACAAAAATCAAAATCAGGGGATATCACACAGACATGTACCAGCATGTCAACAATGCCAGGTATTTGGAGTTTCTTGAAGAAGGCAGGTGGCAGCTGCTGGAAGACCACCTGGACCTTGACGCATTCGTGGGGGGCGGATTTTCATTTTTTGTGGTCAACATCAATATCTCCTACCGTAGCCCGGCCCGGGTGGGAGACACCTTGGTTGTCCGGTCCGGCCTAAAAAAGCTCGGCAACAAAAGTGCTGTTTTCCAGCAGCAGATTGTCAACAAGGCAACAGGTGACGTATGCATAGATGCGGACGTCACTTTTGTCATAGCCGGCACCAGCGGCAGGCCTTTGAAACTGGAAGGAGAACTCAAGGAAAAGCTGCTGCAGATCCCTCTGTTTGAAAGTTGACCCTTTGCTGCCTCTCACAGGGTGTTTTATGTTTTTTTCTGCCATTTTGCTCCCTTATCTGGATGCAAAAAACAACTCCGGATCTTTTCTTTTATCACAGGTCTTGTGCAGTCTGGCTGCAATATCCTTGAAATGGCCTTCCTTCATTCTTCGTGCTGATTCAGGGCATGCTTTTATACAGGCGCAGCAATGGATACAGATATCATCCATGGCGCAGAACCCATCTTTTTCATCAACAGCTTCCACAGGACAGACCGTTACACAGGTGCCGCATGCAGTGCAATCCTCATTTACCTCTATGAACGGCACCTTTTTGGGAATGGTTGGTTCCTTGTAAGGAAAATTTCCGGGCACATCAAGATCTGCACAAGAAAAGCCTTTGGCAGTGCTTTCCATCATCCGGGCAATTTTTTGGCCAAATTCAAACGCAGATGCCAGATCACTTTTATCCGGACGGCTCTCGGCAATGGGGGTCTGGTTTGTGGAAAAGGAATGTTCTCCAATGAAGGCACCTGCTGCCAGTGGCTGACATCCGCACTGGATACAGATATCTTTTAATTCCAGCAAAGCATCATCATATTCCCTGTTCCCGTAAAGCACCACCGGCACAGCGCAAATGCCCGGTGCAGACAATTTTTTAAAATAATCTGCAGCCAGAGAGGGCAGTCTGCCGCTGTAAACCGGGGCCCCGAAAACAACCAGAGAACTGTCAATCTCTGGCAAAATCTTTTCTCTGGCCTGTGAAAGGGTGATATCACAGACATCAGCCATATCATATCCCGTTCCTTTTGCAATCTCTTCCAGCACATTTCTGGTTGTGGTGGTGGGGCTGAAATATACCAGCGTAACTGTTTTTTTATTCATCTTACCCATTTTCTCCCATGTGTGCGTTTGATATTTGAAAAATGCCATGAATTGCTGTATACATAATTTTTCATAGGATGTTTTTTTACAAAGGATAGACCATCATATGCGTATTATAGAAAAATGCCCTGCCTGCGGCGGGGATCTTTATATCAAACAAACCTGAACAAACGTTTTCTTCCGCTGCAGGTCCTGCAGCAAAAATTATCCTGAAGCCAGATACAAAGACCTGATGGATGACGATCTTGAAGAGCAGCTGGCCAATATCCCCATCAACCGAATCTGATCCATTGTGCATAACTGCAGGGGATTCAATTGCGGTCACGGTTTTCCCGCCGTTCTAAAGCACTGCGTCTTCATCATAGACATTGCAGATACAACATAAAAAGGTGGCAGGTTCGTCTGTGATGTTTTTCATGCCGTGGGGCTGCATGCTGGGAATATAGATGGCGGTCCCGGGTCCGCAAACCATCTGATTTTTTACTGCATCTGTTTTTTCATCAAACTCCCAGCATTCGAATTCTCCGGACAGAATATACATGGTCTGGTGATAAAAATGGTTGTGAATGGGGATCTGTCCCCCCGGCTGAATGGTGAAAAACCGCAGCCCGTATTCCGGAATACCGTTTTCATCTTCCCCGTGCTGGGACAGCCACCGGATGCTTGTGCCGATGACATCCAGCTGCTTGCCTTTATAGGGAAAGGTATCTATCAATTTTTCTTCACAATCCTTCCAAAGGACAACTTTCATGGGAGACCTCCTTATGTTTTTTTTAGAATCTTCAGCCTGCCATATTGCATAAAAAAATACCAGCACAATATTGTCATGACAGGATGTTTCCCGTCAGAGAATGGACCGCTGTATTTTTATGCTTGTCAACTTCTGTCACACCAGTTAATAGTTTCATATACAAACCCATTGACAGGATGATATATGGAATCTGGACTGAAAAAAAAATGGATCAGGGAGATTGAAATAGGACCCAGGCAGATCCTGTTCGGGCTTGAAATGGATGATGCCCGGCTCACAGACCTGGTCTTGTCATGCGTTACACAACAATGCGCCATGCATGGTCAGGCAGAACTCAGCGAAATCATTACTGCGGTATCAACCCGGAACAGCCTGCCTGCTCCTGAAATCCTTCAGATGGTTTTTGGATTTGTGCATGAACTCAAGTTCTGTTTTTACCTTGACGGCCGGCAGATACCTGCTTTGGAAGCCAAACAGAAACTGATGGCCGCACCGGATGCACAGATCCGGATCGTTTTGAACAAAAAAGTGCCGGCAGCGACATTCAAGGCGGTACAGCAGGCTTTTCAACAGACAGGGGCGGCATTTGCAGATTATGAAGACCAGCATGCATTTGCCTTTGCAGCATTACAAATGTTTTTGCAGTGGCATCACGATGTAACAACGTTTTATGCCAGGGCACAAACTGGTGAATGTCCGGGCAGAGACCAGATGAAAATGCTGCTGGCTTTCACAAACCGCCTGCTGCACAACCAGACCGCCCATGCTGTCTTAACCGACTGTTTCAAACAACTGGAACATCTGCCTGTTGTTGCCCGGACATTTCAGACCATCCACACATTTTACACAAAAGATATCGGCTTCTGGGACCAGCTGGTCCAAACCATGCCGCAGTTTGAAGAGAACCTGCCCCAAATCAACGAAAATCCTGATACCGCAGCTGCTAACAGCCTTCTGGCTGACATTGTTTCCTCTCCAGACCCCTTTGATCAGATCAAGACCGCACGGGATCTTTTCCATACCGTCAACACCTGTCACAAACAGATTGAATTCCAAAAACTGGAAAACTGCCGCAGGCAGGCAGAAGAAAAAATTGATGCGGTGATCACAAAACTGACAGCTGATATGGCAGCCCATAACATTGATCCTGACCTGCGGAATCCTGTTTTGCTACACCTGCGGCAGACCAGACAAAAATTTTCTCTTCTGCCTGATATCCAACAGGTCAACCAGCTGTGCCGGGATGCAGTTGATCTGGCCACGGACCAGGCTGAAGAGCTTATGGACACCTGATCAGCAGGCTATCCCACATCTGCGGCTGCCTGCCATCCATGGGTTTTTGCCAGCTTTTCAAACATCTGGACAATGCCGGCCACAAGGCGGAACACCATGTCGCTGCCCCCGTTTTCCGAAGCGCTGCTGTCAAAAAACAGATGCAGATCTGATGCCATGCCGTCCTCTTTTTTCCAGTAGCAGATCATCATGGGCACCAGGGGCAGCGGATGCAGGACCATGGATATATCTGACTGGTACAGCTCAGCCACCTGTTTTCCGCTAAAAATCATGGCCAGGTCCTCAAACAGGTCTGGATAGGTATCGGCAATTTTTTTCAAGGGCTCTTCGGTACGTTTCACAAACAGCCCGTTCAGTTCCCGGCCCCCGGCAAGCTCCCGGAAAGGCACCCATTCATTGGTAAGGGGAACCCCTTTGCTTTCCAGCACATATGTCAGCACAGGCCCTGTAATCCAGGGATTGATATGAATATCAGAATGAAAGCGGCCGGCATTGTCCACTGAAAACGGTTTGCCGAAAATCCGGATGGTCAGTTTATCCTTATCATATTTTCCACCGGTCCTGGCGGCAGCTTCGGCAAGATCCAGGTATGCCAGTTTTTGTTTCATGGCGGCAAGCTCTTTTTCCTGTTCCACTTCCCCTGGTCTGTGTCCCTGGTTGTCATTTTCCTGATATCGGGCAAGAATGTCAGCATCCAGATGGGGGCATTCTGACAATTTTTTGCGCCCCAGAAACACCTTTGATGCAAAGGCCAGGCAGGTGGGTTCATTGCATTTTCTGCAGTTGGATTTATCAAGGAGTGTAAACACTTCCATGGCATTGGCAAACATAATCTGTCTCCGGTAATTCGATTCTCAAATGAGCTGTTTTTACCACAGGCCCACCAACAATTCAACCAGCCGGGGTGTATCGTCAAAAATAAAGCTTGTGTTATTACTGCATTGTGGTTGACTAATTCCTTTATCAATGCCATCCGATCGGCACCTGGAGTATTGCGGTCGATTCCCTGATAGTAAAATTTACCCCAATCCTTACGAATATACTTTTTTGCCTGGGTCGGTTCTGTCTTTTGCAGGCGGGCGTTTTGAGAAGGAGAATTACCTATGTCGTTTGACACCCTGGGTCTTCTGACCCCTTTGCTCCGTGCGGTTGAGGCACTGGGCCACACCACCCCCGGACGTCTGCTGGACCATCTGGGCCGCAAGACCCTATACCTTTCCCGGATGCAGTTTTTGGTGCTTGACGAGGCTGACCGCATGCTGGACATGGGATTTATCCATGACATCCACAAAGTGATCAAATGTCTGCCGGCCAGACGTCAAAACATGCTGTTTTCCGCCACCTACACCAAAGAAATCCGGCAGCTGGCCGACGGATAGCTCAAAAATCCGATACAAATCGAAGTTTCTCCGGGAAATTCCGCTGCCCAGGGCATTGACCAGGAGGTGTACCCGGTATCCCAGACCGGCAAACGCACCCTGCTGTCAGGCCTGATCAGGGACGGCAACTGGCACCAGACCCTTGTATTTACCCGTACCAAACACCGGGCCAACCGCCTGACCAAACAGCTGCTCAGCGACGGCATCACTGCTGCCGCCATCCACGGAAACAAAAGCCAGGCCGGCTGCAAAAACAGCCAGGAAGAATACCAAGCGGCAGAGCAGAAACACAAACTGGCTGCCCTCAGGCCTCAAGCCCAAAAGACAGGCAGCCGCCTGGTCTGCTGTATAACAAAACTATAACAAGGGATTATAACAAAATATAATCCCTTGTTCTGCCCTGTAAAAAAT
Source organism: Desulfobacteraceae bacterium (assembly GCA_020201255.1). GTDB lineage: Bacteria > Desulfobacterota > Desulfobacteria > Desulfobacterales > Desulfobacteraceae > Desulfotignum. The sequence continues at coordinate 3,744 of JAIVHE010000003.1, read as the reverse complement.
CGTTTCCAAGCCTATATCCAACCCAGAGCAATTCTCATTCCTTATTTTTTTAGACCCGTCTGCTCCCGGATCTGCGCAGAAACTAAAAACCGGCATTTTTCCAGCCCAATTAGCATCCAAAGCCATTTCAAAATTCAATATTGCAAAATTGTTAAGAATTTTTAGCCTGGACTTCCATGGAACTTTGTGAAATATAATGTTGAGTGAATTTTTGCAAATACCTTGAGTATCATTGCTGTTTATGAGAATCAAGACTAGGGCAAGTTATGATTTTTGAAAAACCCAAAAAAATATGATAGGCAAATTTTGGTTGTATCTGATGGAAATCAATGGTACAGCAACAATTGTTGACGTTTGTTAGAATCAAGACTAGGGCAAGTTTTTGAACTTGGCACGGTGGATTAATTTCTTTTCCATTACGAAATGCATCCGGACATAAAAGGGTATGATATATGGCTGAAAAACCCACCTATGAAGAATTGGAGAGACGGATTCAGGAACTGGAGAAAGCCGAATCTGAACGTAATCTCGCAGAAGAACGCCTAAAAAAAATATTCGACAATACCCAAGATGCTATCTTTATTCATGATCTGGAGGGAAACATTCTTGATGTCAACGACAAGATGTGCCGGATGTATGGGCTGACAAAGGAAGAAGCACTTGAAGTGACTATTGAAGATCTCTCCAGTTCTAATATGCCAATGAAAGATCTGCTGGAAAGATGGCCAAAAGTTTTAAATGGTGAAAAATTACTGTTCGAGTGGGAAGCCTGCAGACCAAAAGACGAAAGCGTATTTAATGTTGAGGTTTCGATCCAGAAAATCAGCTTTCATGATAAAAATATTGTACTTGCCAATGTTCGCGACATTACTGCTCGCAAGCGGACGGAAAAGTCGCTGGAGGAAAGCGAAGAAAGGTTCCGAACCTTGATGGAGAATATTGATGCCGTTGCTGTTCAGAGTTATGGGCCCGATGGAACTACCCAGTACTGGAATGCAGCATCCGAGAAGCTTTATGGATACAGCCGACAGGAGGCTATTGGTCGTAATCTTCTCGATTTGATAATCCCATCTGAGATGAAAGGTGCCGTTGTCAAAGAGATGCGTGAAATGGCTGAGTCAGGCCGGTATATTCCTTCGGGAGAAATGGTTCTGATGCATAAAAATGGTTCACGAGTACCGGTTATCTCCCATCATGCCATTGTTAAGGTCCCGGAGCGTGAGCAGGAACTATTTTGTCTCGATGTGGATATCACTGAAAGAAAACAGGCCGAAGCCGAAAAGGAAAAACTCCAGGCGCAACTCAATCAGACCCAGAAAATGGAGTCCATCGGTTCTCTTGCCGGAGGCATCGCCCATGATTTCAACAATATTTTGTTTCCCATTCTTGGTAACTGTCAATTAATCTTAGATGATTTCGAGCCAGGCAGTCCTGAACATGAGAGCCTGAAAGCGATTATGAATGCAGGAGAAAGAGGCAAAGCTCTGGTGCAGCAGATCCTTGCCATCGGCCGTCAGTCTGGACAGCAGCCCATACCTGTACAGATTCAGATGGTTTTAAAAGAAGTTTTGAAATTAATCCGCTCGACAACCCCGGCAAATGTCCATATCACCAAGGATATCCAGAAAGATTGTGGTGCAGTTCACGCAGATCCGACACAAATTCACCAGATCACCATGAACCTGATTACAAATGCCTCCCATGCCCTGGAAGACGATCTGGGAGAAATCGCAGTCAGACTTAAAGAAGTGGAACTGGAAGCGGAAGATTTTATCAGTGAGAATCTTGAACCTGGCAGGTATGCCATGCTGACGGTTTCTGACACAGGCAGCGGGATTTCCCCTGACATAATGGATAAACTTTTTGATCCCTATTTTACCACAAAGGAACAGGGAAAAGGGACCGGTCTCGGCCTTTCAGTGGTACACGGGATTGTCAAAAGTTATGGCGGAGAGATCAAAGTCTACAGTGAACTGGGGAAAGGCACCTCTTTTCATGTATACCTGCCGGTTATACACAAAGCCGCGGAAATTGAAGAGACTAGGGAAAACAGACCTTTACCTACAGGAAATGAGCGCATTCTGGTGGTGGACGATGAGGCCCCGATTATAAGGCTTGAAGAGACACTGCTGACAAAACTCGGATATAAAGTAACATCCCGGACCGGCAGTATTGATGCCCTGGAAAAGTTCAAGATGGACCCATTCAAATTTGATCTGGTCCTGACGGACATGTCCATGCCGAACATGACCGGAGAGAAACTGGCAATGGAGCTGATTTCGATCCGCCCGGATATACCTGTTATCCTCTGCACCGGATTCAGTGAGCGTATAGATAAAGAGAAAGCTGAAGCTTTGGGTATAAAAGGGTTTTTGATGAAACCAGTAGTTAATAGGGATATTGCTCAAACGATTCGGAAAGTGCTGGATGAGGCCAAGTCATAAAGTTGAGCTAAATTATCCGCTACATGAGTTTTCAGGGTCATGAAAAATAATAGATACCATTAATATTCAATACCTGCTATGGTCCGTTAACACAGGAAAGATTGGGCAAATATGTTTGCGGTTTAAGTTTTTTTAATAGGGTCAGATATCATTCAAATTTACAGGATAAACAGAACCACCCATCAACTTGTTGGGTGCGAAGGAGAATTCAAATAAGCAAAGATATTTTCATTTACCGAATTGACAGCACCGATACCATAGTCAGCATCAGCGACAATTGGTGTACCTTCGCGGATGCTAATGCTTGGGGAAGTTCCCTGCGGCCGGAGGATGTGGTGGGGCGAAAGCTGTGGGATTTTATTCAAGACCTTGAGACACAGCACTTATATCAAGAGTTGTTGAGGCGAACAAGAGGGGGTATGAATTCACGGCCTATCCCCTTCCGATGTGATTCTCCAAAAGAACGAAGATACCTTGAACTCCTTATCAAGGCTCTGCCAAATGAACAGATCGAAATTACCAGCAAGATTTGCCGCACGGAGCCCCGGAAAACCATTAGTCTGCTTGACGCGACCACACCAAAATCATCTGATCTCGTCACGGTATGCAGCATGTGCAAGAAGATGCAAGTCTCACCGGAAAAATGGGCCGAGATTGAAGTGGCCTTGGTCCATCTCAAGCTCTTCGAAGCCGACATAATGCCCCAATTGACTCACGGTTTGTGCCCCACATGTTATCAAGTAGCAATGGGTGAGTTGGATGATTTCGAAACACCCAACAAAGCCATCGACAGCGACAAGGAATAGCACTCAGCTGCTTCACTCTGCGCCATTCCTTGCGTGTCATGGCCAACGTTATCATTTTTTCTGCTTAATGATTATATCCAATACCAGAAATTTCACAGGTGCCATTTTATCAAGGATATCATTATTATATACAAATCAACACAGGCACTTCATCAGAGGCCTTCCCAGTTTTTCCACTTTGATAATTGAAGGATATATTTAGGCAACATACCTTAGCCCTCCGCTTAATCAAGTCATCCCAATCCGAATATTGTCATTCTGAGTGGGACCGTGCTATCCTCTGAAAATGATAAAGTTCAAAAAAGCCATACGATCTCTGATCAAAGACACCACCGAGCTTGAATCAATCTGCTGCGTGCTTGTATATGCGGCCGAGATGGACATCATCCATTATGAAACCATTCAGGATTTAGCCGGGCCCTCGACCGGGGATGTCCTGCTGGAACTTTGGGAGTGGAAACTCCTGTTGCCGATCCGGTCATCAAAGTGCGGCG
>JAIVHE010000440.1:3330-4526 GCA_020201255.1 Desulfobacteraceae bacterium | reverse complement strand
AAAATGGGCATCATAAAACCACTCTTCAGGATTGTTTTTTCTGGCTGCACGGACATATCCTTTGCCGAATCTGCCCCCGTCCAGGTCCATCACATCGATGGTATCGATCATGCGCAGGGCTTTGGCCGGCATGCCGGAATCAGGGCTGGTATCAGTGTCATCCGGTGTCAGGGGGGCATCGTCTGCAAACACCATGACCGGTTCCTCAGGGCATGGAATTTTAGCCGTTTCCATATCCGGGCAGGAGGCCGTCATTTTCCGGGACGGGCAAATGTGTGCTGCTATTTCCGGGTTTGAAAAGTTGTCAGTATTGTGGTGGTGTTTTTCAAAAGTATCCTTTACCTGCATGGAAGACGTGTCGCTTTGTGATGTGTTGCTTTGTATGGGATCGGATTTGTCCTGCAGAGAGGAAATGTCTTGTGGGACCAGCTGGCTGTTGCGGATGCCTTTCTGGTCAGCCAGGGCCTGGGCGGAAAAAAATCCGAAACTGGTGGTACCCTGGTAAATTATCTGCCCTTTGTTGGTAACCTGAAAGGAAAAATTCTGGATGATCATGCCACCGGCTGTGGAGACATCTGTCATCCGGGCGCGGATGGTCAGTGTGCCGTCGTCTTTTGTAAGGTTGGCCTGCAGCACAGCCTTTCCCCCCAGGTTACGAAAATGCAGGCGCACATCACTGTGCAGCGCAGATCCGGCATAGGCTGCCAGCCACCCGCAGGGTTGGAGCGCGATTTCAAGCAGAATGCAAAAAGGCAAGGTGTCGGTGCGGTTGGCTGCAAAATACCAGGCATCTGCAGGCATATCATACTGGGTTTCGATCCATCCGCCGGGCTGCATGACCCATGGATCATGGCCGGCTGTCAGGACCCGGTCCATGAAAAAATAGGGGGGCCGGGGCAGTCTGGCAATCTGCCTTTCTTTGTCAAACACCTTGTATTTTTCACCAAATGCAGCAGAGGGGCTGCCCTGGGCAAATTCCAGAATGGCGGGTCTGTCAAACAGGGGTCTGGGTTTGAATTTTTCGTGCAGCGTGCTGTCAACAACCGCCTCAAATCCGGTAATGCTGGCCACAACCGTGTTGTCTGCATCCAGAAAAGTAAAATATCCTTTGATGCCATGCTCGGTGTTTTCGTTGACCGTGAACAGGATATGGATGTACTTATCATCGGTGGTATTTTCCTGGCTGCTGCTGCGGC
>JAIVHE010000440.1:0-3309 GCA_020201255.1 Desulfobacteraceae bacterium | reverse complement strand
CCTGGAGGGCTTTGCCGTGGAATAATATGGTTTCATAGGCTTTTTCAGCAGATATTTTCGCGGGTGCCAGTTCCATTCGGCCCCATGCGGATAACACCGGCGGGACCGGCAGGGTGTCTTTCAATATCACAGTGGCTGTGGCATGGGTGTGTTTCTGTCTGTCGTCACCAGCTGACGTCAGGCTGGCCAGGGCTGTGAACCCGGCATCAGCAGGGGTGCATTTTCCCAGATTTACGGCCACATCAATACAGGTGTCTTTGGGCCTGATCCCTTTGAGCAGCCGCATGTCATCAATGCCGGCAAATAAGAGGCCGGGGTTGTTTTTTTCCGCTGCCTGGGCCATCACCTCAGCCAGCAGGGCAAAGGGGACCACAGGTTCATGGTTGATCCTGTGGCTGTCAAGAACAGGCAGATTGTCCCTGCTGACGGCCAGTTCCGTCACCTGTGACAGCATTGGTGCTTTTTTTTTCTCCAGGGTTCGGTCCGGGGCCGTGATCACTATTTCCACAGGATACGGATCCGGGTTTTCCATCTCCAGAAGCAGCTGGCGGCACCCGGCCTCCAGCGGAATCAGGCCCACCCCTTTTTTTGCAAACGCGCGTTTCAAACCGTCATGCACCATGCCCCCGTCCCAGGGGCCCCAGTTGATGGCCAGGTACCGGCAGCCGGGATTTTTTTGGGCAAGGTGCCCTGCGGTTTTGTTGAGCACCTCATTGGCCATGGCATAATCGCACTGGCCCGGATTTCCGGTCCTGGCGGCAATAGAGGAAAACAGGATCATATATTTGAGGGGATCTGCTGCCGTGGCATCAACAAGGGCATGCAGTCCTGCCACTTTTGTGTCAAATACCCGGTTGAACTGTTCGACTTTTTTTTCAGCGATCAACTTGTCTTCCAGCACCCCTGCCCCGTGAATGACTGCTGTCACCGGACCGAACCGCTGCCTGATCTCCTCCATGGTTCGGTGCAGGGCGCTGGTGTCCCGGATATCTGTGGACCAGTATGCAGCCTGTGCCCCATGGGACCGGATCAGGTCCAGGGTGCAGCGGATCTGCCGACCGGCGCAGATGGCCTGGTATCGTTTTTCAACCTCTGCGGGCTTGGGTTTCTGTCCGGCAAATGCATGGGTGAGAATCGCTTTTTTCAACCGGCCAGGATCCGTGATATCCTGTGCCCATTGTGGTTCTTCAACAGGGGCTGGCGAACGTCCAAGAAGGGCAATGGCGGGTGCACAGGCTTTTGCCAGGGCAGCGGCACAGGCAGCTGTCACCCCTTTGGCACCGCCGGAAATCACCACCACATCTTTGGCAGTCAAGCCGGGTTTTCCCTTTTTGACAGGAGACACCTGCAGGGCCGGGATCATGCAGCTGTCTCCGTAAAGCCCAATTTCCACGGCACCGTTTGTCATCATCACAGCAGCCGCCGGTTCTGCAAGGGTTTTGCAGGCGTTCAGGTCACAAGGCATGTCAAGCGCATGGCACAGAACATCCTGCCATTCCAGGCGGGCGGTTTTTGCAAGCCCTGCCAGTGCTCCGTATACCGGGTGGGCGGCATATGCTTTGTCACCGAATCCAAAACTGCCTCCTGAAAAGGAAACGGTTGTTAAAAATGCCCCTTTGTGCCGGGCAGATGCCATGAGGTAGGCTGCATTTTTGTTGACCAGTGCAAATGCGGATTTTACAAAATCTGTGGCAGCCTGGGCATCTGTGCTGTCCCATTCTTTCTGAACCGGATTCCATTTGTCCTGGACAATAACAATGCCGGCAGCATCGGACAGTTCCGGGATATTGTCAGAACCGATGTCAATGATGTGTGCAGCAAAGCCCTGGTTTGCAAACTCTTTTTCAAGAAGCTTTGCAACACCGGCCTGGTCCCGGGTGATATATATTTTTTTGTTTTCAGACACCTGTATCCGGGATCCGTTAAAAAATCGGATCTGCTGGATGGGATATGGTGTCAGGACAATTTCCCGGCGGATCAGATCAGGTGGTGCTTTTGACTGTTCTGGCTGTTTCTCTGGTGAAAAAGGGTTTTTTTTTACCGGACCCTGTGTTTCAGGTGCGGCGTGTTCCAGAAAATGGACAATATCCTCTATGGTTTTCAGTTTTGCCATGGCCTCCCCGGAAAGGCCCCCGGCCCCGTCCCCAAGGGCCTGCTCCAGTCTGGACAAAATTTCCACCCGTTTGATGGAATCAATACCCAGATCGGATTCAAGGTCCATGCCGGGCTCCAGCATCTCTTCAGGGAATCCGGTAAGTTCACTGATGGTATCCACCAGGATCTTTGTGATTTCCGGGGTCTGGAGGGCATCTGCCACCGGGGCTGCATCAGGACCATTATCTGCTGCAGCTTTTGAAGCAGAAAGGGTATCACTCCCTGGGGCCGCTTCAAGGTGCGGTTTTGTGTCAGCAGAAGATTGTGCATTGGAGAGCGCTTGTGTGCTGCAGTCAGCAGGTTGTTGCGCTTGGGAAAGCCTGTTGCTGTCGGTTTGAACTTCAGAGGTCTTTTCACTAGACGTCTTTGTAGTGCCGGAGAGTCTTTCCATGCCTGCCTCCGATACGCCGGCCTGGGATGCAATGGCCTGGCAGATGTCGGTGAGTGTCCGGACAGATCCGATGCTTTCCGTGGTAAGCCCGCTGGTGTCGGGCAGATGTTTTTCCAGCTCAGAGATGATCTCCACTTTTTTGATGGAATCAATGCCCAGGTCGGATTCAATATCCATGGAGGGTTCCAGCATCTCTTCAGGAAATCCGGTGAGCCGGCTCACGGTATCAAACAGAACCGCCTGGATGTCCGGCATACTGGATTTTGATGCTGCTGCCTGGGAAGCAGTCGGCACGTGAGAGGCAGCAGCGCTGGCCTGCACAAAAGGTGTCCGGGGCATCTGCTGCGGGGTTTCCCCATTGACCCTGGCGGGTGGGGTATGCAGAGAAGATGTGTGCTGCGGGGTCCATGATGGAGATTGGATATTCGGCAAAGAGCCCGGGGCCGGGCCTGCAGAAGGTGTGCCCGGGGCGGCCATGAACTGGCGTGTCTGCTCCATGATGGCAGCCAGGGTGTGGCCTGCCTGGGCCTGGGTTTCAAGAAATTTTTCATGGGTTCTGGCTGTCTGGGCCTGCAGCGCCTGCATGGCTTCCAGCCCTTTTTGCACCAGGTGCATGGCATCCAGAGATCGGGTGTTTCCGCCCGGGGCAGCAGTGGTGCCATGGGTTCGGGCAGTTGTGTCTGCAGTGGCCGATGGTGTCGGATCAGCCCTGTATGGTGTTTGATCAGTCACAGGTGGTGCCGGTTCAGTGTGAAATTGCGTCT
>JAIVHE010000439.1 GCA_020201255.1 Desulfobacteraceae bacterium | reverse complement strand
GGGGGTGATTTCCCGGATATGCAGGGCATTGGGGGTGTGGAAAAACAGATCCAGATCTGCGCTGATGATCTTTTCCATCAAAGGATAGGCATGGTCCGGGCCGTTCACCAGCAGGGCATCATCGTAAAAGGCAACATTTTTTACCCCGAAATGGTGGTGCCAGTGGCTGATTTCTGCAAATACCCGGTCAGGGGAACGGCGGATCATCCGGGGCTCTAAAAAGGATGCAGCACAATAGTCGCAGGAAAAGGGGCACCCCCTGGCGGTCAGGATGGGGGCATAGGCCAGGTGTGTGTCCAGGTCAAGGGCAGAAAAGGGGGGATCATCCAAGGTCTGGGTGTCAAAATGAAGGGCTTGTCCAATGAACCGTTTGAAGATGTCTGCCAGGGCCGGCTCCCCGTGGCCGGCAACCACATGGTCGGCCCCGGAATGGGCTGTGGCATGGTCATGGTACAGGGTGGCGTATTTGCCCCCGAGAATGATGGGGACGTCCGGGAAAACCGAGCGGATTACCGAGATGGTTTCGGCCACACCCGTGGCCCAGTAGGTCATCAGGGAAGTGACCAGGACCAGATCCGGTCTGTCCAGGCTTTCCATGTCTTTTTTGAACCATTCCGGTAAAATGCCGTACCGTGAAAAGGTTTTTGGCATCCGGGGCAGGGGCCCGTCCAGGGGCGGCAAGGCATCGGCCAGGCTGATGGGACGGGGGTCAGTCTTCAAAATATTTCATGGAGGTCTTTTTCAGCTCTTTTCTGGAAAAAAGCAGGGTGTAATGGTCCTCTTTCACGGTGTCGGCAATCTTTTCCACCAGGGCCCAACACTGGGCCTCATCTGCAGCATGGACCATGGTGTACAGGTTGTATTCCCAGCCGGGTGCCGGGTCTCTTCTGTAGCAATGGGTGATTTCAGCAAACCCGGCCATGGTGGTACCCACCTGCTCCACCCGGCTTTCATCAACCTTCCATGCCACCATGGCATTGGCCTTGAATCCGGATTTCTGGTGTTTCAATGTTGCCCCGAACCTGCGGATAATGCCCCGCTGGTTGAGATCGGTCAAAATTTCGAGAAATTCTTCTTCGGTAATACCGATTTTTTGTGCCATTTCCCGAAAAGGCCGCTTCACCACAGGGATATCGGTCTGGAGAAGGGCGATCACTTTTTTTTCTATATCAGTTATCATGGGATTCCAAAGGGTTTGTAATGCTTTTGTCTGTTTTGGTGGTGCCGTATTATATCATGGCGCTGTAGGCTTTTTTACCATGTTCGCATCTGCAGATCAACGTTGATCATTCTTTTGTAAACTTATCGGAAAACAAGGATTTTATGCCTTTTTCCGATGCGTCACACATCCCCCGTTCCGTGATAAATCCGGTGACCCCGGCATTGTCCGTGATAATGGTGTGGGCAATGCCGTGTTTGCCCAGTTCCCAGGCGGTGAGGCGGGAACCCTGGTTCAGGGGCCGGGTTTCATCCACCCACACATGGACATCGATGCCGGCATCAAAGGCTGCGTAAACAGGGGCGGTGGCCGTGCCGTATTCAATGCAGGCCAGCCATCCGGCATTGCAGTGGGTAAGGATGTTCACCGGCCGGCCGTTTTTGTTGTCACTGATCTTTTGGATCAGCGCCAGGCCGTACTCCCCGATTTTCCGGCAGTTGACCGCTTCTTCTTCCATGATATCCAAGGCCTCGTTCAGAGCCGCTCTGGTGCGGGCTTCCCGGGCGGGGTGTTCCAGGACTGCAGCCTGGACCCGGTCTACACCCCAGCAAAGGTTCGTGGCGGTGGGCCGGGCATTTCTCAGAAGATCGCACTGGTGTGACAGCCATTCGTTGTCTTCCGCTCGGTTCTTCTCCTGAACCAGGGCCACATAAACCCCTGCAGCACCGGCTGCACCAATGAGGGGCGCGCCCCGGACCACCATCTCTTTAATGGCGTGGATTACATGTTCCACGGTGGCCAAATCCTTTACAACCATCCGGTGGGGCAGGAACCGCTGGTCAATTACCCGGAATGTCCGGGTATCCCGGTTGAACCAGATGGGTCTTGTGTTTTTGCCGTCTACTTTCATGAACTGTTTTTCTCCTGAAGAATGCAGGTACCTTCTGCATTTAAAAATGCTTGATGAACTGGTCAGCTTCCGCAATGGCAGCATTCATGTCCCGGATCTGGATTTCTTGAATCTCATCGGCCCATTCTGTAAACAGATCTTTGGCCACAGACTTGGCCCGTGCAATGCGGCTTTCGATCTGGTCAGCCCTGGAGCTGCAGTCATCATAACTGGACTTGATCCGGTTGTAGACAGTTTCCAGTTCTCCCCCATCAAAGGCATACAGCTCCTGTATCCGGGTCAGTGCATCGATGAACTCTTCTTTTGCCTTTGTCTGGCTGTCTTTGACATCTTCAACATTATCCGCCAGCAGGTGGCGTTTTTCTTTGCCCAGTTTTTCCATGGCAGCATAATAGGTGGTGCTGCAGCCCGCGGACAGGAAAGCCAGGACAAGAAAAACACCCCATGCCGGAAATCGTGTCTGTGATTTTACCATGAAGCCCTCTTAGGAAATGCTGTGTTTTTCACAGGGTATTTCATATAACTTGCATAGGCTATAGTGATAGCTGATCAAAATCAAGTATTTTGTGTCCGGACCGGGAATTTGCCGTCAGCGGATGTATGAACGCCGTGTTTGACAAAAAAATTTCCGGGTGCTACCGTTCCAGGCATGGAAATAACAGGCAGATGCGGTGGACTGGCCCAACATCTGCTTATCATGCAATGTGGATCATCTGGTCTGTTCTGATGGATGCGGTTGTGACCGTGAAATTGAAAGGAAAAAAGCGTGGTTCTGATATTGAACATCCTCTGGTTTATATTCGGGGGCGGATTTGTTGCCTGGCTGCTGTGGATTTTCACCGGAGGTCTGCTTTTTATTACGGTAGTGGGCATTCCCTTTGGCTGGGCCGCCTTCAGGATAGCAGGATTTGCCGCTTTTCCCTTTGGCAAGGACTTGGTGGATGCCCGTGTGGTGGGAGAAGAGAGGGTGGCCGGCACCGGTCTTGCCAATTTTTTGTGGATCATCCTGGCCGGCATCTGGCTGGCCATATCCCATATCCTGGCCGGCGTAAGCCTGTGTCTGACCATTATCGGCATTCCTTTCGGCTTCGCCCATTTCAGGCTTGCCATGGTCTGTTTCGCCCCCCTGGGAAAACGGGTGGTGTATCATTGAAGAAAAAAAGGCTGCATGCCGAAAACACGCGCACGATTACTATCTGATCCCGGCAATCAGCCCAATGGAGTAAACAACTTGTGAAAACCCATGAACTGTGGAATGTCCACTTTTTAAACCAGATCATCGATACCATGGCAGAAGGATTGTTCACCCTGGATGACCAGGGAATTATCACTTCCTGGAACCAGGCCATGGAAAAAATTTCCGGGTTTTCCGCTTTGGAGGCGGTGGGCAGTCGTTGCGATATTCTCAAGTGCAGTCGGTGCTATGGCAAACAATGTCCGGCTGATATCAATGCTTGCGGGGTCATGGTCCATGGCCGCACAGAGGCCAAGGAGTGCTTTGTCCGGCACAAAGACGGGTATGATGTGCCGGTGATCAAAAATGCCCGTCTGGCAAAAGATGATCAGGGCCGGATCCTGGGAATCGTTGAAACCATCACGGATCTTACCGAGCTTTCCCTGGCACAAAAGACGGCAGAGGATGCCCGGCGCCAGCTGCAGCAGGCGTATAGCCTGGGTAATATCATCGGCAAGAGCCCTGCCATGCAGAATGTGTTTGATGCCATCCGGGCAGCCGCAGACAGCCGGGCCACCGTGCTGATCCAGGGTGAAAGCGGCACCGGCAAGGAATTGGTGGCAAAAGCCATCCATTTCAATGCCTCAGGAGATCAGCGTCCCCTGGTAACGGTCAACTGTTCCGCCCTGTCGGAAACCCTTCTGGAAAGCGAGTTGTTCGGCCATGTCAAAGGGGCTTTTACCGGCGCGCACAAGGAACGTGTGGGCCGGTTTGAACAGGCAGATACCGGTACCATTTTTCTGGATGAAATCGGGGAATTGACTCCGTATATGCAGGTGAAACTGTTGCGGGTTCTCCAGGAACGGGAGATCGAACGGGTGGGGGATACCAGAAAACGCAAGATCGATATCCGGATCATTGCCGCCACCAACAAGGACCTGACGGATTTGACCAAAAAGGGGTTTTTCAGGGAAGATCTGTTCTACCGGCTCAAGGTGTTCACCATCCAGATCCCGCCCCTGCGGGACCGGAAGCCTGACATCCCTCTGCTGGCGGAGCATTTTGTCCAAAAAACCGGCAAGCGGGAAAATAAACGAATCAAAGGGGTTTCCCCCGGAGCCATGAAAATTTTCATGTCCCACGGGTGGCCCGGTAATGTACGGGAACTGGAAAATGCCATTGAACATGCCTTTGTGGTCTGCAGGACCGATTATATTGACCAAACCGATCTGCCCTCGGAAATCCAGAACAGTACCCGGAATACTGTGGGCAATGCCAGGCCTTCAGAACCACCCGGGCCGGCCGCAGAAAATATGACCAAAGAGGCCCTGGTGGAATTGCTGGAAAAATGCCAGTGGAACAAGGCGGAAGTGGCCCGGCGTATGGGCAAAAGCCGGACCCTGGTGTGGAAATTCATGAAAAAGTGGGACATTCCCCTGCAGCAGCCTTAGGCCGCAACAGGAAAGAGGTCCTGAATAAACTCCCGGACAGCATTCACCCCATGGTCTTCCATCACCCGGATGGTCTGAGAACCGATGACCGCAATATCGGCTTTGCCTTGCAAATAATCCAAATCCGTCCGGTCTTTGATGCCGAATCCCACTGCCAGAGGCACACAAGCGGCTTTGCGGCACCGTTTCAGGTACTGGGAAAGATCTGTGGAAAAATCGGTGTCCGCGCCGGTAACCCCTTTTCTGGCCAGACAATAGATAAAGCCTGAGGAGGCATCGGCAATCTGTGCCATGCGCGCATCACTGGTGTTGGGCGAAAATATCTGGATGGCCGACAAATGGTTGTCATGCATGGCCTGGATATAGTCGGCACCTTCTTCCAGGGGCAGGTCCGGCACAATGGCGCCATGCAGGCCGATGTCCGCCGTTTTTCGGGCAAAGGCTGCCATGCCGTAACGGTAAGGGATATTGGCATAGGTCATGAACAAAAACGGGATGGGATACCGGGCTGCCATGTCTTTGGCGAAAGTCAGGCATTTTTTCACGGTGGCACCGCGCTCTAAGGCGGTCTGGTTGGCCCTCAGAATGACCGGCCCGTCTGCCATGGGTTCTGAAAATGGAATCTGCAACTCCATCATATCCACCCCTGCCGCCACCATCTGCCGGGACCATGGCATGGCAGTCCTCAAAAGAGGGATATCCCATGACAATATGGGTCATGAGCAGCAGTTTTTTGGTTTTTTGTCTGTCCCGGATATAGGTTTCAAGCATGATATTGTGCCGCCTTTTTCTGGATAAAGGTTTTCCATTCAGGGTCATCCAGGGCTTCGGCCACGGTGAAGATATCCTTGTCGCCCCTGCCGGACTGGTTGATGATGATGACCTGATCACTGGACAGGGCCGAAGCTTCCCGGAAAGCACCGGCAAAGGCATGGGCCGATTCCAGGGCCGGAATAATCCCTTCGGTTTTCATGGTCAGTTTCAGGGCCTCCACCACTTCGGTATCTGTGGCGCTTTCAAAACGGGCTTTTTGGGTTTCATGCATGTGGGCCAGGATGGGGGATACCCCCACATAATCCAGACCGGCGGAGATGGAGTGGGTTTCTTTCATCTGGCCGTCACCATCCTGGAGAAAAAAGGTTTTGTATCCCTGGGCGATGCCCGGGCAGGCATCAACAGAAGAGAGCCGGGCCGCATGGAATCCTGTGTCAACACCTTTGCCGCCGGCCTCCACCCCCACCAGCTCCACCGGGTCATCTGAAAATCCGGAAAACAGGCCCAGGGCATTGGAGCCTCCGCCCACGCAGGCATAGACCCTGTGGGGCAAACATCCCTCCTGGTCCAGGATCTGCTGCCGGGCCTCCATACCAATGATGGACTGGAACCAGGCCACCATCTCCGGAAACGGGTGGGGACCGCAGGCAGTTCCCAGCACATAGTGGGTGGTGTCCATATGTGTCACCCAGTCCCGGAATGCCTGGTTGATGGCATCCTTGAGGATTTTCGTGCCGTCGGTCACCGGCACTACCTGCGCCCCGAGCTGTTCCATCCAGAACACATTGGGCCGCTGGCGCATCACATCTTTTTCCCCCATGTAGATGGTGCAGTCAAACCCGAATTTGGCCGCCATGGTGGCACAGGCCACCCCGTGCTGGCCAGCGCCGGTTTCGGCGATCACCCGTTTTTTGCCCATTTTCCGGACCAGCA
>JAIVHE010000137.1 GCA_020201255.1 Desulfobacteraceae bacterium | reverse complement strand
TCCCATGCAGTGTTTTGGTCCCAGGGCCGCCCCTGGAGGTATGCTGCGCCCGGCCAGAGATCCTTCGTGGGCCTGTTTCCCGCAGGGGCATGATGTACCGCAACCAACCTTTTGGTTGAACACCCGGCATTTGTTACCAGGCCCCCTCCGGCTCTGACGGTCCGGTCACAGCATACCTCCAGGGGCTCCTACCAGGGAACTGCCAACACACAATCAATTATAGCAAATTTTCAGAAATTTCTAAAGAAGAGAGGTGAACGGAACGTCAAAGTCAAATGGTCGGTTACAGGACTCTTTCCGGTGCGGATACGTGCCAGAAGGTGTATTCATATCCGCAGGCTTGAGAGTACCGAATTCTTGACATGATATCCTTGCTCAAGAACCCGACGTCGGTGGGGGATCGTTTTCATATTTTTCCACCCAATTCTCGATTTGATTTTCAAACAATTCCATTTGTTTCTCGTTGAGTCCTTCCGGCATATATTCCATCTGAAGCCACCCGATAAGATGACTCAGTATCGACTGCCGGTCAAGGCCAGAGTCCTTACCCATCCGATCGACAGTTTGATTGATGCTCAGGCTTTCGCCATTTGGCCAATTAATCCTTCTTTTGACTGGATCGACTATAGCGCCGTCTAATGCATTGAAGACATAATCCAAGGCATCCATTGATTCAGCACCTTCCGGGGAGCCCATCCATTCCAAAAAATCCTCCAAGAAACCACCTGACTGGGTTGATGCCTTTTTCATTTCTCTCTTTTTTTCGCCTCCTTGGCCTGCTTCCTTCTCAGTTGAGAATATTCAATGGACAGATTTACCCACTCTTCTATCAGTTTTCTGAATCTTTTGTAAACCTCAATCTGTTCACGGATCTCATCAACCCAATCCCGTCTGACATACTCAGTCCGGCTCTTCATTTTATGGGTGTAGCTCAATTGAAAGTAAGGCCCTTTTTTTTCAGCAGGCACCTTGTATTGCATGGAAAGAGTTCCCGGGCGCATCGGACCCAAGCCTGACAGTTCTTTTTTTATCCTGCGGATCTCATTTTCCAGTTGCTTTTGCTTGTCTGTTATCATATTATATAGCATATATATGCTATACAAATTTGTCAACAGACTTTTGATACGGAGGATACTATGAAACTATGGGGTTATTGGTTCAACGCAGTTTCTTTCCTGAGACCCGCCTGCTCCCGGACCCGGACTTTTCTTTGGTTCACCACCTGCCTGGCCGGAATGACCTTGAGGGTTGATCTTTTGGGTGTCACCAGCATCGTACGCGCTTTGGGGCTCAAACAATTCTGTTATGACCGGATACTCGACTTCTTTCATGGAACCTGCCTTCACCTGGACAAACTTACACGGATTTGGATGAAAACCGTGCTAAAGATTTTCCCCGATGTCCTCAGCACAAACGGTAGGCTCCTCATTGTTGGGGACGGGATCAAGATCCCCAAAGAAGGCAGAAAAATGCCGGGAGTCAAAGGGCTTCATCAAGAATCCGAATCAAACTCGAAGCCTTCCTTTATTATGGGACATTCATTCCAGGCAGTCGGCATTCTTGTGGGCGGATTGAAATCGGTGTTCTCCGTCCCGCTCGTCAGCAGGATCCACGAAGGGGTGGTCGTTTCAAATCGGGACAAGCGGACATTGCTGGACAAGATGATAATCCTCATTGAATCCCTTGGGCTTGATTTACCGTTTTATTTCATTGCCGACGCTTATTACGCCAGCGGAAAAACCGTGAAGAAGCTTTTGAAAAATGGGAATCATTTGATTACCCGGGTCAAAAAAAACGCTGTGGCGTATTATCCAGCTACAGACAATAAAACTGGCCGAGGGCGGAAAAGAGTGTATGGGAAAAAAATCAAGCTCGTCGAATTGTTCAAGAACCCGGAAACGATGTTTGTGGCCCCGAGCCCGGTTTATGGTGAAAGTAACAGGCAAATCCGGTATCTATCTCTCGATCTTATCTGGCGAGCAGCCGGGAGAACGGTTCGGTTCGTGGTGGTTCTTCATCCCAACAGGGGCACATGTATCCTGATGTCCACGGACTTGACGCTCCAGCCACTTGAAATCATACGGTTGTATGGGCTCAGATTCAAAATCGAAGTATCATTCAAGCAGGCTGTCAGGACCATCGGTGCCTATGCCTATCATTTCTGGATGAAGCCCATGAAACCGATTAAACGATATTCCGGCAATCAGTATATTCATAAAAAGTCTGAGGCGTATCGAAAAGCAGTGCAGAGGAAGATGGACGCATACCACAGGTTCGTTCAAACCGGATTGATTGCTCAGGGTCTGCTCCAGTACCTCTCCACTTCTTTCCCTCAACTGGTCTTCTCTTCGTTCGGCTCTTGGTTCAGAACCATTCGAACCGATTTTGCGCCGTCTGAGCTTGTCACGGCAATCGCATTGCGCCAGACCTTTCCTGAATTTCTCTCAGATTCCTCTCAAGATTCAATCTTCAAGAAATTCATCATCGAAAGGATAGATCTGGATAGAACGGAAGGATTACGGCTTGTGGCGTGAGTTGTTTTCTGGTAAAAACGGTACTGTCAAGTCCGCAGGCAATACCCCTTGAATTCCCGAGCAAAGCAATCTCATGGTGATATGACTCCCGACATATGGATCAAGCCCCCTGCGGGTGTCTTATGACAGGACCGTCAGATTTCATCTCGGGCCTGTCACAAGGCACCCGCAGGGGGCGGGGTTCGAAAACAGAACTAGATCCTCCACCATGCAACTGCCCTGCAATTTGGGCAAACATGCCTTGATTTTCCCTACCTCCGATACTATCATGACCAGACATACATAACTGTAAGCAAGCTAACAGAAAAGACAAATACCCAGGCATACCCTGCTGAAAGGCAAAGATCCGCAACAAAGGGAGACAATGGTGACACACTATGACATGGCGGTTATCGGCGGAGGAATCGTGGGGGTTTCAACCGCCCTTGCCCTCAAAGAAAAATTTTGCGACGCCGCCATCCTGCTGGTGGAAAAAGAAGACCGGTTTGCCGCCCACCAGACCGGCCACAATTCCGGGGTGATTCATGCCGGGGTATATTACCAACCCGGCAGCCTCAAGGCGGATTTCTGCCGGCAGGGATCCCTGGCCACCATGGATTTTTGCAAAGAACACAATCTGCCCTTCAGACAATGCGGCAAACTCCTGGTGGCCACCACTGCTGTGGAATATGAACGCATGCAGGCCCTGGAACAGCGCTGCCTGCAAAACCACATTGAAGTCCATCAGATCGACCGGCAGGAACTGACCAGGATGGAACCCCATATCCAGGGGCTTGGCGCCCTTCTGGT
>JAIVHE010000438.1 GCA_020201255.1 Desulfobacteraceae bacterium | reverse complement strand
ACCGCCGCGCTGATGAGCTACAGCCCGGATAATTAACCAGCTGAAAAAATATTTATGAGATTCAAGGAGAAGACAAGATGGCGTTGACAATTACATGTCCGATATGCGGTAAGAGAAACGGATATGAGTTCCGCTACGGCGGAGAGGAAAAAGGTCCCAGACCTGATGAAAAAGACCTGACCCCTGAAAGCTGGTGCGATTATGTCCACATGAACAAATGCGTGGCAGGCGTTCAGCAGGAATGGTGGTTTCACCGGGATGGATGCGGTTCATGGTTTACCATCTTCCGGGATACGACGACAAACCTTGAAAAGGAAACACCGGAGGCAAAAGAATGATGAACAGATTCAATCATCTGCCCACATTGAAAATCGATACCAGTGACAAAATCCCCTTCACATATAAAGGCAAGACATATTACGGCACCAAAGGGGATACCATTGCAACCGCCCTGTATGCCAATGGGGTCAGAATCTATGCAAGAAGTCTGAAATACCATCGTCCCAGAGGACTTTACAGCATGGACGGGGAATGCTCCAACACCATGATGGAAGTCAACGGCATTCCCAATGTCCGCACCGAGACCACGGCCCTGAAACCCGGCATGGTGGTCAAGGAGCAGAATGTCAAAGGCTCTGCTGAAAATGACTTTTTGGGCTTTATCGACAAGATGGACTGGGCCATGCCCGCCGGATTCTACTATGATACCATGCACAAGCCCGCCAAAATCTGGCCGGTTGCCATGAAGCAGATCCGCAAGACCGCCGGTATCGGCAAGATGGCCCCGGACCACCACATGCCCGGCAAATATGATGAAATTTTCCCCTCCTGTGATGTGTGCGTTATCGGCGGCGGGCCTGCCGGCATGACAGCAGCCCTGGCTGCGGCCCAAAAAGGACTGCGGGTCATCCTCATGGAAGCCCGGCCCTGGCTGGGGGGTCATTTTGAATACCGGACATCCGAATATATCACCCGCCAGACCCATCACGAGAGGGCGGTGCAGCTGGCAAAGGAAGTGGAAAAAACTGAAAACATCCGGGTGTTCACCCACACCGCCAATGTGGGGGCTTACAACAACAACCTGATCACCGGTTTTCAGATCGGAACGGAATCCGACTCCTTTACGGAACGCTACATTGAAATCCGGGCCAACAGCGTGGTGGTTGCCACAGGCTGCATTGAAAGACCACTGCTGTTTGAAAACAATGAACGCCCCGGTGTGATGCAGGCCGGATGTGCCCTGCGCCTGGCCAACACCTATGGGATGCTGCCCGGCAAGACCGCTGTGTTTTCCATCGGTCATGACCTGGGATTGGAAACAGCCGTAACCCTGCATGATCTGGGATTATCCATCCCGGTCATCGCCGATATCAGAGAAGACGGCCAGGATCCAGACCTGCTCAAGGCGGTCCTGGACCGCAAAATTCCTATTCTCAAAGGCTGGGTGGCAACGGAAGCCCATGGCAGCAAAAAGGTGAAAAAAGCCACTGTCAAGAGTGTGGATGCCACGGTTTCCAAAACCTATGACTGTGATGTGCTGGTGGCATCTGCCGGATTCACCCCCCTTACAGGACCTTTGGTGGTGAACCAGGCCAAACTGGCCTATGACAACCATACCAATTTTTTCCTGCCCACGGATCTGCCGAAAAAAATGCATGCAGCCGGGCGCCTGCTGGGGTTTGAAAACGCCGGAACCATTGAGGCATCCGGTCATCTGGCAGGACTTCAGGCGGCATTTGACTGTGAAAACTGCTCCATAGCCGACCTGGGTGAGGCCAGAAAATCCCTGGAAAGCCTGCCCGGACCTGCCAGAGGAACCAAACTGGTCACCGCACCTATAAAGGGCAGAAAAGCATTTATCTGCTTTGATGAAGACGTCAGCATCAAAAATATCAAACAGTCCATTGACAAGGGGTTTGATGTCCCCGAGCTGATCAAGCGGTTCTCCGGCGCAGGGCTGGGACCAGGCCAGGGCGGAATCCCGGGCCACAACCTGCCGCTGTTCACCGCCAAATACCAGGCCCTGCCTGATGTCCGTATCAAACCCACCACGGTGCGGCCGCCCCTGGTGCCCACCCTCATTGCCACCTATGCCGGCACCAACCACACCATGTTCAAAAGAACACCCATGGATGAAATGCAGCGCAAAGACGGCGGTATTTTCAGAAACATCGGGGTATGGCAGCGGGCCAGATATTTTTCAACCGATTTTACCAGTAAAAAAGAGATTGAAAATGTCCGAAACAATGTGGGCATGCTGGACGGCTCCACCCTGGGAAAATTTCGCATCCACGGACCTGATGCGTTGAACGCACTGCAGCGGGTATATGTATCCGATCTTTCCAAAATCAAGGAAGGCCGGGTCAAATACACGGCCATGTGCAATGATGACGGCTGTGTCATAGATGACGGCGTGGTGATCAAGCGGGGAGAAAATGATTATTATTTCTCCACCTCCACGGGCCGGGCCGGCCAGACCATTGAATGGATCAGGTACCACACCCGGTATGAAAACTGGGATTTTGCTTTGGTCAACCTCACCGATGCCATGGGGGTTATCAATCTGTCCGGACCCAATGCCAGAAAAGTGCTGGAAAAAGTGGTGGACATTGACGTGTCCAACGAAGGGTTCGGGTTCTCTGAATACAAAGAGTTCAAGATAGCAGATACCATTCCCGTCAGGGCCATGCGCCTGGGTTTTGTGGGCGAGCTCTCCTATGAGCTGCACGTGCCCGCTTCCTATATGAAATCTTTGTGGCTTATGCTCAAGGAAGCCGGCAAGGAGTTCAATATCCAGAATTTCGGTGTGGAAGCCCAGAACGTATTGAGAATGGAAAAATGCCATGTCATTTTAGGCCAGGAATCGGAACAGCGCACCAACCTGGTGGATATCGGATTAGGATTTCTCTGGGCCAGAAAAAAAACCGGTTATAAGACCGTTGGCGTTGCAGCCCTGGCCCAGGCGGCAAAAGACAATACCCGCCTCAAGCTTGTGGGATTCAAGATGGAAAACAACGGCAAAGCGCCCAGGGATGGATCTTTGATCGTGGATGACCGGGTCCGGGGCTATGTGTGCACCGCCAGAAACAGTTTTTCCCTCAATGAAGCCGTGGGTATGGCCCTGGTGGAAGGTGACATGAGTGAAATCGGCACCCGGCTGGCATTTTATGAAGATGAATGCAAGGGAGAACTGATTTACGGAACGGTTGTGCAAACACCGTTTTATGATCCTGACGGTAAACGGATGAAAATGTAAGGGATACAACCATGAAAGATATCAAAAGAGATTCAGCGGTGGCGTTCAAGGCAACACCGCTCAAAAATCA
>JAIVHE010000136.1 GCA_020201255.1 Desulfobacteraceae bacterium | reverse complement strand
TACCCGGAAACCCTTCCGGCCATGATCATGAAAAATCATCTGGAAAAAATTCTGCCGGCAGGCAAAACCCCGGAAGAGATGGGGATCTGTTTTATACGGGCCGAGGCGGTTGTTTCTCTGGCCAGGGCCTTTGAGACCAAAGCACCTGTTTTTGAAAAACATGTCACTCTTATTGATAAAAATGCCAACCGGCACCGGATAAAAACGGTCATCGGTACCCCGTTGAGCAACATATTCAGCCAATTGGAGATCCAGGTCAATGACCAGGACAGAATCATCATTGGCGGCCCCATGCGCGGATTTGCCACATTCACCATCCACCACCCGGTGACTCCGGACATGGATACAGTGGTGGTCCAGGACCGGGGGATCATCCCGAAAATTTCAGACACCCCCTGTGTCAACTGCGGCAAATGTGTCCAGATCTGCCCGGCAGCCATACAGGTCAACCTGCTGGTGCGTTTTCTGGAGACCAACCAATATGAAGAAGCCACAGATAAATACGATCTTGACGCCTGTATCGAATGCGGATTATGTACCTATGTATGTACGTCACAGATTGCCCTGGGCCAGTATATCAGGCTGGGGAAACAGGAACTGTACAAACTTCGAGCAGATGTTTAAAAGGGAGACTGCCCATGAATAACACCAAACTCACCGTTTCTCATGCACCATTCTGGCATGATGGAGATAATCTGTTTCAAAAAAATCTTACCTTTATGCTGGCCCTTTTGCCGGCCGCCATTTTCGGTATCCTTCAATTTGGTGCTCCAGCCCTCGGTGTAATGGCCTTATCCCTTTCCTGTGCCATGCTCTGGGAACTTATAATAAACCTTGTTTCAAAAAAACCCGCAACCATAGGTGACCTGGAAGCTGCCGTCATTGGATTATTGTTCGGCATGATGCTGCCTGCCATCACCCCCTGGTGGCTTATTGTGGTGGGTACTTTTGTGGCAGTATTTGTAGGAAAAATGATATTCGGCGGTATCGGGTCCAGTCCGTTTAATCCCACCCTTCTGGGCATGGCCGTCCTCATGATGTCCTGGAAAATGTTTTTTGATTTTGACACGGCCTATGTGGACTATGAATTTGCCTTTACCGCCCTGGCCCCCCTGGCAGCGGTGAAAACCCAGGGAGCTGCGGCTGCAGAGATGTTTACACTGACCGATCTGTTTATGGGCCGGGAAGTCGGGGCTGTCGGTGCCACATTCGGCCTGGGCCTGATCATCGGCGGCATCTACCTCATTTTACGAGGCTATGCAAGATGGGAATTATCCGTATCCTTTATTGCCGGCATTCTGATAACCGCCTTTCTGTTCCATGCTGCCAGCCCTCAAAACTATGCCGGTCCCCTGTTTCACCTGCTGTCAGGATACACCCTGCTGGGGGCTTTTTTCCTGATCACGGAAAGTGCATCTTCGCCGGTGAACCGGATTCCCATGCTCCTGTACGGATTTTTAGGAGGATTCATGATTATTCTCATGCGAAATATCGGCGCTTATGCTGACGGCACAATACTCGCCATTCTGCTGGTAAATGTTATAAGCCCGCTGTTGGACAATATCAGACCAAATGCTTTGGGAAAGGGGTTGAACAATGCGTGAAATGATAAGCATGATTGTTGTTTTGACGTTGCTTGCCTCTGTTTCCGGAGGCCTTCTAGCAGCGGTCAAATCAGGCACTGAACTGAGAATTGAAGAACAGGTGTTGAAATTTCAAAAAGCCCCGGCCATTGAGTCCCTTTTTTCCGATGTAACCAATGATCCGCTCAAAGAGCGTTTCACTCTGGAGACGGGAGATCGGACCCTGCAGATATTTCCGGGAAAAATGAAAGACGGCTCCCTGGCCGTTGCCTTTGAAACCTCAGGCAAAGGGGGCTATGGCGGAGATATCGGGCTGATGGTGGGTATCAACGTGGATTCAGACCAGCTGGTGGGTGCACGGGTTACCACCCATGCGGAAACCCCAGGCCTGGGTTCCCGGGCCAAGGATGATCTGACCTTTGTTTCCCAGTTCAACAGCAAGCCGCTGGATTCCAACCTGGCCCTGAAAGCAGACAACGGCTCCATTGACGCTATATCCGGCGCCACTGTGACGTCCAGGGCAGTTACCCGGGCTGCCATCCAGGCCCAGGAGCTGTACAGTCAACTGAAACCTGAAATTCTAAAACAGATCCAATAAGGTATAAAAGGAGATAAACACACATGGCACATTCCTTGGCTACAGAATTTACGAAAGGACTATGGGCTGAAATACCTCCTTTCAGGCTTGTGCTGGGACTCTGCCCCACACTCGCGGTGACCAAATCCGTTGAAAACGGCATTGGCATGGGACTTGCCACAACATTTGTATTGGTATTCTCCAACCTTTTAATATCTTTGCTGCGCAATGTGATCCCTCCAAAAGTCCGGATTGCCTGTTATATTGTCATTATCGCCACATTTGTGACCATTGTGGAACTGGTCATGCAGGCCTATACCTATCCGTTGTTCCTGACCCTGGGTATCTTTATCCCATTGATCGTGGTCAACTGCATCGTACTGGGCCGTGCAGAAGCCTTTGCCAGCAAAAACACACCGGTACTGGCTGTTGCAGACGGGCTTGGCATCGGCATTGGGTTTACGCTCTCCCTTGCCGCTTTAGGGGCTGTGCGGGAAATTATAGGAGCCGGCACCATTACCATCTGGGGTGGGAATCCGGTATTTGCAGTAGGAGACTGGTATCACCCATTCTCTTTTATGGTGGAAGCGCCAGGCGCTTTTGTGGCTTTGGGACTGATGCTGGCAGGCATGAACCTGATCGGTAAGAAATAAGGAGCATTTTAATGGAACTTTTTGAACTTGCCATCGGCAGTATTTTCATCAACAATATCATCCTGGCCCAGTTTCTGGGAATATGTCCCTTTGTCGGCACCTCGAAAAAAATGGAAACCGCTGTGGGCATGTCCATGGCTGTTGTCTTTGTTTTGGTAATGGCCGGCATGATCACCTGGTCCGTGGACACCTTCCTGCTCAAAGCCCTCAATTTGGAATATCTGCGGACCCTTGCCTTTATTCTGGTCATCGCCTCTCTGGTCCAGTTTGTGGAAATGTTTTTGAAAAAAATGATTCCCGGTCTGTATGCGGGCTTAGGGATTTTTCTGCCCCTGATTACCACCAACTGCGCTGTCATGGGTACCTGTCTGCTGAATATCGGCAATGAATATGATTTTACCAGCGCCCTGGTATCTGCATTTTCCTACGCACTTGGATTCGGTCTGGCGTTGATTCTGTTTGCCGGAGTCAGAGAGCGCGTCAACCTGGGACGGGTGCCCAAACCGTTGCAGGACAC
>JAIVHE010000135.1:4576-7911 GCA_020201255.1 Desulfobacteraceae bacterium | reverse complement strand
TCTCCTGGATCAGGTTATGGCAGATAAGGGTAAATATGGCCAGCAGGATCATGTGGTCCATGGAAAACGGCATCACCGACAAGGCGGCCACTGTGCCGTAAATACCGGTGAAAATACCGGCGATGATCACCAGGGCAGCCGACGCCGGCAGGCCCAGCCAGTTCATCATGGGGGTCAATAAAAAATCCAGCTTGTAAATCAGACCGGAATACACCAGCAGACCGGTGGCAAAAGACACCGGTATAATGATTTTCAACAGCCAGACAAACCCGGTCCAGCCTTTTTTCAGACCGGTGCGAATCCCGGGTATCAGTTTGGACCCCGGGTGGTTATTTGTCTTTTTCATGGGATGTGATGTCTTTTTGCACGTGTTTTTTAACGGTTTCATCCACTGTGGCATACACATCTTTGAAAGCTTCATGCACATTGGAAGGGGACAGCCGTCCCATTTCAATAAACTTGACGGTGATTTCCTTGGCCGTGCGCAGTATTTGTTCATCAATTGATTTCATAAAGATCTCAATACCAGAACCCTGCCCCAAGGTCAAGATTTTGCTGTTGCCATGGCCGATAAAATGCGTATAATCAGGCTTTGATTTTGAATCGAACCGCAAAAAGGTCCCGGGCAAATGGAAAAGGAATTGGAAGAAAACGCATCACTCCACCGGCTCTGCCATGGAGAAAAAAAAATCATTCTCATCGGCACAGCCCATGTATCCCGCAGCAGCGCACAGCTTGTGGAAGAAACCATTCTGGCGGAAAATCCGGATACCGTGTGCGTGGAATTGTGCCATACCCGCCTGGCTGCCATAAAAGATGCAGACCGGTGGCGCAACATGGATATCGTCAAGGTTATCAAAGAAAAAAAAGCCCTGGTGTTGTTCATGAACCTGCTGCTGGCCTCTTTTCAAAAAAAAATTGCCGACCGGTTCGGTATCAAACCGGGCCAGGAAATGCTCACTGCCATTGAGACGGCAGAAAAAATCGATGCTGCCATCGTGCCTGCGGACAGGGATATCCAGGTGACCTTGAACCGGGTGTGGCGGGGCATGGGCCTGTGGGCGAAAATCAAATTGTTTGCATCCATTGTGTTTTCATTCGGGTCTGCCGATGATATCCAGGAAGCGGACATTGAAAAAATGAAGCAGGAAGATATCCTCCAGACCCTTCTGGCGGACGTAAAACAGGCCCATCCCATTATCGAGCAGGTATTGATCGACGAACGAGACCAATACCTGGCACACAAGATAGGGTCTGCCACCGGCAGCACCATTGTTGCCGTGGTGGGTGCGGCCCATGTGCCGGGCATTAAAACATATCTGACAGAAGGGCCCCCCAAAGATCTGGATCAATTGAACCGGATACCCCCGGCAGGATCGCTGGGCAAGATCTTGAAATGGCTGATTCCCGGACTGATTCTGGTGCTCTTTGCCGCCGGATTTGCCATGGAGGGAAAAAATGCCGGCACAGACATGATCTGGATCTGGGTGGCGGCCAACGGGATTTTCGCCGGTCTGGGAGCTGCCCTGGCCCTGGCCCATCCCTACACCATTTTGTCTTCCATCCTTGCCGCTCCCTTGACATCTTTGAACCCCATGATTGCAGCTGGGTGGGTAGCAGGTCTTGTGGAGGCGTTTTCCCGCAAGCCCAAGGTCAGGGACCTGGAGGCGATCCCCCAGGACATTGTTTCCTTTAAAGGCTTCTGGCGCAACAATGTCACCCGGATACTGCTGGTGGTGATTTTCACCAACCTGGGGTCCTCCATCGGAACCATGACCGCGGTTCCCCTGATGCTCAAGCTGCTGGGGTAAGCGGCGTAGGGTCAGGCCTGGCTTACGTGTGACCTTGGGTTATTGCATAGGGCCGTAATAAGCCAGGCCTGACCCCGGACGTTTACAATAGTTCGGCAAATTTCTGGATACAGGCAGGATACAGTTCCCATTCTTTTGCAAGACCCTTACGCTTTACATCATCCAGGGTATCGGCATCCTCTATTTCAAAGGCTTTCTGGCCGATAATGGGACCGGTATCCTCCCCATAGTCTATAAAATGCACGGTACACCCGCCCACCTTGCAGCCATAGCGGAAAGTGTCCCCGTACCCGTCCGTGCCCGGAAATGCCGGCAGCAGGGCTGGATGAATGTTCATGATCCGGTGTTTTCCCGGTACTGTATTG
This sequence comes from Desulfobacteraceae bacterium, assembly GCA_020201255.1. Lineage (GTDB taxonomy): Bacteria > Desulfobacterota > Desulfobacteria > Desulfobacterales > Desulfobacteraceae > Desulfotignum. Next base: position 5,735 of record JAIVHE010000135.1, on the reverse strand, counting down.
ATGCGGTCGATGAAATAGGGGGTGAACACCCGCATGAACCCGGCCAGCACCAGAAGATCCATGTCATAGGACAGAATGTAATCCAGCAGCTGTTTTTCCGCAATGGCCCGGGATTTGAGAAAAAATGCTGCGGTTTCATCAGACGGATCAACCAGCTTTTGCTTTGCCATGATGTCATCCAGATCAAAATCCGCAGGCAGATCCGTATCTGCAATGCCGGATCTGCAGGATTGGATGATGCGGGCATAATCCACCACAAAGGTGTCAATGCCTGCGGTTTCTGCCCGTTCAAGCCCTTTGACAGCCGGGGTGTCCGACCCGGTGAACACGATATCAGCGCTGATACGGTTCTCTTTGCATGCATCAATGATGGCCTGCAGATTGGTGCCGCCGCCTGAGATAAGGGTCCCGACTTTGATTTTTCGCGCCATGTATCCCTCCATTTTATTATGTTGGCAATAACACCCATGCCCTGGCGGGCACAACAAAACATGAAAGCTTTTAGCTGTTAGCTTTTAGCTGAGTACTGACGGCTTTCATATAAACACCCATGCCTTGGCGGGCACAACAAAGTATGAAAGCATTAGCCGGTGATAACAGCAAGGAAAAGTTTGTTTACTGGAAGCGAATAATTGCGTATTAATAGCTAACAGCTTTCACTTTCATATAATTGTCCATGTCCTGGCAGGCACTACAACTCATGAAAGAATTCAGTGGATTTTTCAGTTCTTTTACATAAAATTTGCCACTGATTTTTGTAATCCATTTTATGGGTATGGTTTTACGCCAGGCCGGACACAACTTGCAAGCATTTTTATCCCTTCTGAATATTTGCTATAAGAATTGTGTATCAGGAAACCTTGGCAGGAGCCCCTGGAGGTTTGCTGTGACCGGACAGTCAGAGCCGGAGGGGGCCCGGTCGGATATGCTGGAAGGTCCGGATTTCAACCAGCGGGGGTGTTGTGCTCTATTTCTATGCGAATGGAAACAGGCCCACGCAGGATCTCTGGCCGGGCGCAGCAAACCTCCAGGGGCGGTCCCGGGACCAGGGCACTACATGGAAAGATGCAAAAAATGAGCATCCTTCATATGCTTCGAAAAGTAGTTTACACTTTGTTGGAAGCCAAATCCCGATTAATGGTGGTGCTTACAGGAATAT
>JAIVHE010000135.1:0-4479 GCA_020201255.1 Desulfobacteraceae bacterium | reverse complement strand
CAGGCCTGGCACATGGAAAACCCGCACCGGCAATGCCAGCAGAACATAAAGATTTTCCGGCAGCAATGGCACTGGCGCTCACTTTTTGCCAACCGTTTTTTCCGGCGTACTTTTTGCCGGGCTGCCTGTTTTTCATCTACCATATAAATACACTTCTCCTTTTGACCAAAAGATAGTATATATGCCCTGAATCAGACAAAACTGCAATATCCAAAAGGCAGGGCAATATGACGCAGGATCCTGAAAAAGTATTTCTGATAGACGGCAGCGCCTTTTTATACCGGGCTTTTCACGCCATCCAGAGCCTGAGCACGGCCCAGGGACATCCCACCAACGCCACCTTCGGGGTTACCCGGATTTTGATGAAACTGATCCGGGAGAAAAATCCGGTGTATGCTGCCGTGTTCTTTGATGTCAAAGGCCTTACCTTTCGTCATGAGCTGTATGAAGACTACAAGGCCAACCGTCCGCCCATGCCCGATGAACTGGCGGCCCAGATCCCGGATGTCCGCCGGATGATCACGGCCCTGAACATTCCCATTGTCCAGAAAATGGGGTATGAAGCGGATGATCTGGTGGGCACCTTTGCCCGCATGGCCAAAGAACAGGGGTTTGATGTGGTCATGGTCACCGGGGACAAAGATTTTATCCAGCTGATTACAGATCACTGCATCTTGTGGGATCCCATGAAAGATACCGTCATGGACCGGGCAGCCGTCCGGGCGGACATGGATATTGAACCGGATCAGTTCATTGATGTACTGGGTCTGGCCGGCGATACTTCCGACAATATTCCCGGGGTCAGTGGCGTGGGTATCAAGACAGCGGTCAAGCTGGTGGCAGAGTTCGGTTCCATTGACGGGCTGTACCAGAACCTCGACCAGGTGGCAAAAAAGAAAAAACTGTATCAAAACCTGAGCACAAGCCGGGATACGGTCCTGTTAAGCCGGGATCTGGCGACCATTGACCAGCATGTAAAGGTCAAAGAAACCATCGAAGATTTCAAACTCAAACCCTTTGACAACAAACAGGCCTTTGCCCTGTTCCAGGAACTGGAATTCAAAACCCTTGCCCAGGAATTTGCCCAGAAAGCAGATGCCTCCAAAAAAGTGTAAAGTGGGCCAGAACATCAAATACGACTATATCGTACTGGCCCGGTATGGCCTGCACCTCAAAGGCATTGTCTTTGACACCATGATCGCTTCCTATCTTTTGAACCCGTCCACCAGGGGTCACGGCCTGGACCAGATCGCCATGAACCTGTTCGGATACAAGATGGTCTCCTATGAAGAAGTGGTGGGCAAGGGCAGAGACCAGATCGGTTTTCAGGATCTGGCGGTGGCGGATGCGGTGTTTTATGCGGCGGAAGATGCGGACCTGACCTTCATGGCATATCAGCAGTTTTCAAAACAGCTCAAAGAACAGGGACTTTATGACCTTATGGAGCGGTTTGAAGTTCCTTTGATCACGGTGCTGGCTGAAATGGAAATGATTGGATTCAAAGTGGATAAAGATGCCCTGGCCCAGTTGTCAGACACCTTTGAAGCCGAGATGACACAGCTGGAACATAGCATTTACGATTTGGCAGGAGAAAAGTTCAACATCAACTCCTCCCAACAGCTGGGGGTGATCCTGTTTGAAAAACTACAACTCAAATCCGCAAAAAAAACCCGCAAAAAAACCGCGTACTCCACAGATGTGGAGGTACTTACCAAACTTGCGGCCAGCCATGAACTGCCGCAAAAACTGCTGCGGTACCGGACCCTGGGCAAGCTGAAATCCACCTATGCCGATGCCCTGGGCAGTCTGATTCATCCGGTCACAGGCCGGATTCACACCTCTTTTAACCAGACCATCACTGTCACGGGCCGGTTGTCCAGTTCCCATCCCAACCTGCAGAATATTCCCATACGCAAACCCGAGGGCAAAAAAATTCGCAAAACCTTTATTCCCGAAGATGGGTATACACTGGTCTCGGCTGATTATTCCCAGATTGAACTGCGTATCCTGGCCCATTACGCGGAAGATGAAATCCTCATGGAATCTTTCTGCAATGATGAAGACATCCATACCCGAACAGCCATGGAGGTGTTCCAGGTGCTTCCCGGGTTTGTGACAGAGGAGTTGCGCAGCCAGGCCAAGGCCATCAATTTCGGAATCATCTATGGCATGAGCGCCTTCCGCCTGGCCAATGACCTGAATATCAGCCGGAAAATGGCTGCCACCTATATTGACCATTATTTTACCCGGTATGCCGGAGTGAAAAAATTCATCGACGATACCATCCGCCGCACCAGAGAAACCCAGGAAACCACCACTATTTTCGGCCGCAAACGCAGGCTGCCCGATATCCGGTCATCCAATACCAATCTGCGCAATTTTGCCGAACGTGCAGCCGTCAACACCCCGATCCAGGGCAGTGCCGCAGATCTCATCAAGCTGGCCATGATCCGGATGGCAACGGCACTGGCAAAAAACAGCATGACATCCCGCATGATTCTGACGGTGCACGATGAAATCATATTTGAGGTTCCGTTTGCCGAAAAAACAGCCTTGATGGATCTGGCCAAAGATGTCATGGAAAAGGTGCATCCATTGAAAGTGCCTTTACAGGTAAATTTTGGATCCGGTGACGACTGGGCAGCGGCCCACTAAAAAAGAGATGACACTGACCATGAAGAAAACTCGTATCGGTATTGTAATCAAAAACCAGGAAGATGCCCAGATCAAGGCTGCGGAACTGTTGAGAACATTCGGGGACAGGGCGGTTATCATCGACAGCAGACAAACCGTTGATGCACTTTTGCCCGATGATCTCATCTGCATTCTGGTGCTGGGGGGAGACGGCACCTTTTTAGGATGTGGATGTGCTCAATGACGCGGTGATCAACAAATCAGCCCTGTCCCGGCTGGCCTCCTGCGCCGTATACCTGGACAATGCCTATCTGACCACCTTCCGGGCGGACGGCCTCATCGTGGCTACGCCCACGGGCTCCACAGCCTATTCTCTGGCAGCCGGCGGGCCTGTGGTGCATCCGGCCGTACCTTCCATTATCCTGACCCCCATCTGCCCCTTTACTTTGACCAACCGGCCGCTGCTCATTCCCGATACCACTGCCATCGAAATCCGGCTGGAAGACAGCCCGGAAGATATTATTCTGACCCTGGACGGACAGGAAGGATTTGAAATGGATCCCAGTGACAAGATCTTTATCCGCAAAAGCCCCCATGCCGTACAATTGATTTCCTTTGAAGACCAGTCCTATTTCAAGGTACTCAAAACCCGTCTACACTGGAGCGGCGGCAGAAGCTGACAGGTGAGGCCGGATATCAGGACCAGGGTGTATTGATCTGCACCAGGTAGTTTTTATGCTCCCCCAGGGTATCCACGAAATCTTCCATTTCATCCGGGTCCAGTTCAGGCGATATATACCAGGCATCCTGGAACAAACCGGGCTTTTGGGAACTTTTCTCGGACGCAGGCATCATATTCTCCATGTGACGTTTCAATCCAAACACCCCGATATTGATCCACACCGCTTTGATGTCCGGATATGATTCCACGAGATCAAAGGTTTCCCTGATGGAGGCCATGGTTTCACCGGGTCCTCCGATGACAAGCGAAATACCATGGTCAATGCCGGATTCACCCAGGTTATCCAGGGCTGATCTGATATCGTCTTTTCGGTATCCCCGGTTCATATTGGCCAGCAGCCGGGAGCAGGCGGTTTCAATGGAAAGTCCCGCAAAGGTGCACCCGGATAATGCGAGGAGTTTGCAGAACTCCGGAGAAATCCCCAGTGGCTTAAAGGTTCCGGACCGCCAGTCAATATCAATTTTTGCCTCTGTAAGGGTTCTGCACAACGCTTTGACATGGGTGATGGGGCAGTTGAAACTGGTGTCGCAGAAATTGACGGCGCTGGCTCCGGTATTGTCTTTGATATGGTGAATTTCCTTCATGATCCGGTCAAGGGATTTGAAGCGGTATTCCTGGCCCGGGGCAAAACTGCTGGAGCAATAACTGCACCCAAAGGAACACCCCCGCTTGGTGACCATGCCCCAGGGCACGTTCATGCGGTTGTAAATCGATGTGTCAAACAGGTGATACGCCGGCAGCGGCATGGCATCCAGGGGGGTACTTTCCTGCCAGGGACGGGTATACATGTTTTCGCCGCTGCGGATAATGATCCCCGGCACAAGGCGCAATGCTTTTTCATGGGAGCATGCATCCAGAAACTGTGGAAAACTCACCTCACATTCACCCACAAGGCCAAAATCAATGTCCAGACAGAACAGCCAGTCTGACGGAAAATAGTTGAATCCCCCACCCCCTGCCACCACCAGTGCATCGGTCTGCTGCCGCACAATGGCCACAAGACGGATGAGCATGGGGCGGATATCGGTGAAAACAAATCCGGTTTTCAGCGGATTTTTGGGGATATCACTGGTGACCAATGGAATGGAAATGGCCACCACATC
>JAIVHE010000437.1 GCA_020201255.1 Desulfobacteraceae bacterium | reverse complement strand
GCGATGAAGCCGTTCTGGTAGTCTGCGGCACTGTAAATCCGGACGCCGGCCGCCATGGTGCCGTCCCAGGTCAGGTCTGCAATGTAGCCCACCAGGGGCTGGGCCAGGGCCGTGCCGATGAAGCAGCCGGTGTTGACCACGCTGACCCCCATGCCGGACAGGTGGGGATGGACAATCTCTTTGGCTGCGGCAAAGGTGATGACAAATCCGGATGCGGCAAAGCCCATAAAAATAAAAATGATATACCCGGTGATTCCGGGGGTCCACGGCAGGTATATCAGCATGAGCCAGGACAGCAGATACGCGGCCGCAGCTGCAACCAGAAACGGCTTTCTTTTACCAATTCTGTCGGAGATCCATCCCCAGAACAAAGCACCCAGGGCAAAGCTGAGCAGCTGGGCCGTGATGAGGTTGGCGGCTTGGGCCCGGTCCAGAAGATGGATATCCTGCAGATAGCGGATTCCCCAGAGCCCCATAAAGGAATAGCTGCTGCCAATCATTCCCAGCTGGACCCAGAATCCGGGCCAGATCCGCAGGTTCATGGCCACACTTTTCAGATTGGTCACCCAGTGGCTGTTGTGAATTTCAAAGTGGCCGGCATAGGTGTTGGGCGGATCAAACCCCATATCCTGTGGTTTGTTTCTGACCACGAAGAATCCGGCCAGGGCCAGGCACAAAGAAAGGGTGCCGATCCCTGTGAAAACCGTGCGCCACTGAAAAACCGTCAGCACCAGGGACAGGGGGCCGGCCGCCAGGACCGCTCCGAGATTGCCGAAAAACAGGGTCAGCCCGCTCATGATGCCGAACACCTTTTCATGGAACCACACCGCGTTGTTCTTCATGATGGAGATAAACACCACAGACACCCCGAGCCCTACCAGAAAACGGCCGGCCAGCGCCATTTCAAAACCCGGGGCCAGGCCGAAAAGGATCGAGCCGGAGCCGGCCACCAGGTTCCCGAAAATGATGGATGTCCGGGTCCCCAGGGTATCGGCGAGCACGCCGGACGGGATTTGCATCACAGCGTACACGGCAAAATAGATGGCAGCCAGAGATCCTAGACGGGCACCGCTGATGCCGAAGTCTGCCATGAGAAATTCCGATACCACCCCCGGTGCCATGCGGTGAAAATACACCAGGATATAGGTGAGGATGAGAATGGCGAATATGGACCACCTGGCCAGCTCAAACCGGAATTCCGGCAGGTTGGAAGTATTGACAGCTTTCTGTTTCATATGAAAGTTCCTTCAGCACCGGTGCTGTTTGCAGCGATGGATTTTTTCATATTCCCCCATTTGTCTTTCATTACATGTTAATAGCACCCATGCCCTGGCGGACACAACAAAATATGAAAGCTGTTAGCTGAGTACTGACGGCTTTTATATCAACTGAACAATATCAGGTTTTGGTGGATTTTGGTATCCCTTATCAATGGAACCGTCAAAGATTCAAAGAATCTTGAGGGGATGATTTTCATTCTCAAAACCTTGTTTTTGTAGGGAGTTGTAAATTCTCTTGACCAATACCTGAAAAAGGCGTATTTATCATTCAATGTCGGTTGGAAAGGCATGCATCATCGGGCGGTTAACTCAGCGGGAGAGTGCTACCTTCACACGGTAGAAGTCACAAGTTCAATCCTTGTACCGCCCACCATCTTTTTCCGTAAGATTCCCCGCAAGTTGCCAGCGTTATATCCCAGCCGTCCCTGTGCCAGTGTTCTTTCAACCGCTTTAATCCCCTGGCGATTTTTAGCATCTGCTCCCATGAAGGTTCTGCAGACAAAACCGTTGATCTGTCAAAAAGATCCAGTTCCCGGATCAGGTTGTTCCGGACTTTTTGGTAGGGTTTCACATCCACGAAACTGAAAACTAGCTTGTCGGTTTTGTATTTGATCTTATGAAGGAATTATTATACAGAATTATTTTCAGGCATTTGAATCTGCGTAATTCTGAACCGTTTCTTGACTATCTTGTCCGGGAATTTCACTTTTCCAGGGAAAAAGCGTCAATGATACTTGCACATCACCCGGCCATCCTCTGGGACACTCCTCACAAGGACAGGGCCGGCCGGGTTATCAAACAGTTGCGGTCCATGAATGCCGGCGTGTCGGTTTCCCGGGTGGTCAGGGATGATCAATTCCCCTTTCATATCGATGAATTGCAGCTCAAGTTGATTTCAAAACTGCTTAATATGGCCCTGCGCGCCGGGGTGGATACGGCCATGGTGTATGTGGTGGTTGAACCCGGTGAAAACGCAGATATTACCCGATCCCTTCTGGGCAAAGAGAAAGACATTGAAAACGCCTTTCGTGACAGTGATTCCGTCTATGTGATTGAAAACAATATGGTCCTTGTTTTCGGTTTCACCACGGATGAATCCGGCCTGAAATATCTGGTACCGAAAATTGGGAACACCATCAAAAGAGTGGTGGAAAAAACCGCACTAATCAAAGTGGGGGCGGCCGTATTCCCAAAGGACGGTTATTCTTTTTATGAAATGATCCAGGCCGCACTGACCCGTCTTCAACCCTATTGTGATTCACTGCATTCGCCTGGCGTCATTACGTTATCCGGTCCGGCTGAAGTGAGTCCGGCCCTAAAAGCCCAGACATCGGTTTTAAAGGCCGATGCCTTGATGTTTAAACATGCCCGTGGCCGTTTGTTTGGGAAACTTCTGGCAATGGATCCGGAAGTGCTTTGGGCCGGGTTGTCCACCCTTCCCCTTTCTGATCAGAAAAGTTTTTATTTCCGGCTCCCCTTTGATTCCCCATTGATTCCGTTTTTATCGGGCAAGATCAAGACCCAGGTTCCCCCAGCGGCAAATGGCAGGACAGGCAGAAGCATCAAAGAACTTGCCTTGAAAGGGGGAATTGAAAAGCAGTTGATCCAGCGTAAAAACAGGCAGTCCGATGTCATCGCAAAATTGAATCGTGTCGAGTCTCTGACCACTATCCCGTCTGTGGCATTGCAGCTTTATAAACTGACCATGGACCCGGATACTGACATTGAAGATATCCAGAAAATCATAGCGGTGGATCAGGTGTTGACCCTGAAAATTCTTAAACTGGTGAATTCAGCGTTTTACGGCCTGGCCCGGAAGATCAATTCCGTAAAAGAGGCATCGATTATCCTGGGAATGGATGAAATAATGAATCTCGCCTTTGGGTTGAGCCTGTCTGAAGCCTTCAGTGTCTCAACTTCAGACGGAGTGTTGGACCCGAAGCTCCTGTGGCGTCATTCTATTGAAACTGCACTGGCTGGGCAGTATCTGTGCCGGCACAAAAAGCAGTTTTTAGAACAGGGAGTTTTCACCGCCTGCATTCTTCATGATTTTGGCAAGCTTTTTTTGTTTGACCATTTTCCGGAAGAATACGGGCAGATGATCAAGTGGTCAAGGCAGACGGGAATGCCGGTCCATGAATTTGAAGAGGAAGTCTTCGGCTATAACCACGGTGTCGTGGGCGGTCTCATTGTCAAGAAGTGGAACCTGCCTGAATCCCTTGTTCATGCCATTTCATTTCATCATCATCCATCATCTTCCGCAAGCCATACCGGGCTGGCGGCTGTCACCGGTCTGGCGGATTACATGGCGGATATGGCACAAAAGGATGATCAAACGCATCGCATAAACGGCATCCCCAGACTCATGAAGGATCACATGGATGTTCTGACCCGGGTGATTGAAGATGTCACCATCGGATCAATTGAGGGCCGTATTGAAGATATCAGGTTGTTTTTGAACGAAAACAAACAAGTAGTCAGCTTGATTTCATAATGTCAGCAAAGGAAGATATGATGGGCGGCACAAAGCCGAGAAACACCCCGAATCCGGCCGAGTTTCAATTGATTAAGAATAAATTTTTATTTATCCAGCAAAAATATGAGCATAAAATCAATGAGCTTTCCATTATAAAGGAAATGGTTGCCTCAATGAAATCCATTGACTTGACCGATCATGATCGAATCTGGCAAAGTCAACTGGATTGTCTGGTCAATTATAAAAATCTGTCCGGTGCGGTGTTGTATCTATTTAAGGATATTTTGAACCAGCAGGGAAAAATCATCGGATCCAGTTTTGACAACCGGATGGATTATTCTTTTTTACGGCAAAGCCGCCTGTTGAAAAATCTGATCACAGATAAAGAAGAAATCTTCATTGATGACGTAAAAAACAGCGAGGATTTCAAGGGCTTGGAGGGATCGCTCTATGCGATACCCATGATTTCAAAAGGAGATGTTCATGGGGCGCTGGTCTTACTTAAAAACACAACACAGGGGTTTCAAGCCGCAGACAGCTTTTTTTATGCCATTGTCAGGGATCACCTGATGAATACCATTTCCTTTCAACGGTTTTATTTCGACAAGATCAATGAAGAAAAACATATTATGAACTTGTCCCGTTTTTTTTCAAAAAATGTAGTGGATAAAATTTTGGAAAGCGGTCGGCCCAGACTGGGCGGGGAGCGGAAAAATGCCTGCATTATTTTTGCTGATATTCAAGGATTCACGGCCCTTTCAGAAACCATTCCCCCCGAAGAGGTGGTGGTGATCTTAAACGATTTTTTTTCCCATATGATTCCCATTGTGTTTAAACATTCCGGAACCCTGGATAAATTGATGGGTGATTGCGTGATGGCAATTTTCGGTGCACCCATGAATGATGAAAAATGCAGTCTCCATGGCGTGTCTGCAGTCCTTGAAATGTTTGTCGCCTTTAAACATTTCAAGCAGAAAAAAGGGGGCATATGCCAACAGTTGAAAATGACGGTGGGCATCAACACCGGGGAGTTGATTGCCGGTTTTTTAGGCGAGGAAAACCATTTGAATTATACGGTCATCGGAGACACGGTGAACTCGGCCCAGCGCCTCCAGTCCATGGCCCGGGGCAATGAGATTTATCTATCATCGAATGTCTTTGATGAGATTAAAGCGGATATTGAAACGCTTGAAAACATCGGCCAGATCAACCAGCTGGGAGAGTTGACATTAAAAGGGAAAAAGCAGATTTTGGATGTCTATCGAATCATCCCGGAAATCTGTTGAACCGTTTTGTTCTTTAAGAGAATTGAAAATGAGCCGGGAAAAATGAAAATCATTGCTGCCAGGGCGGGAATAATCGCCAGCAGCGAATAAAAAGCCACTCCAGCCGCGATTATCTTTTTTCTTTTCTTGATTTAAATTTGTTGTCCTGATACAGGTACTGAATGTTGTACCTGTATCAGGGTGGAGATAATATTTT
>JAIVHE010000436.1 GCA_020201255.1 Desulfobacteraceae bacterium | reverse complement strand
CTGGGATTGAACTGACTTAACCGGTGGGCCTCGATGAACAAAGGATTCAGGGTGTGCCCTTTCAAGGCCAGCATGGCAGGATTAAACCGTTCAATATGTCCTACCTGGATTTTTTTGTTCCTGCTTTTGGCCTTGTCGATGATCTGTTCGGCCTCTTCCACTGTGGAGGTGATTGGTTTTTCAATGAATATATGGCAATCGTGGTCCAGGGCTTTCATGGCCACTTGGAAATGCGCACTGGTCGGAACCACGATACTTACTGCATCAACCCGGCACAAAAGGTCGTCAAGATCGGCATAAGCAACGGTTGCGCACTGCGCGCCGACCCGCTCTGCCTGCTCTTGGTCGATATCATAAACACCGGTGAGCTTGATCAGGTCTATGTCCGCTGCCAGTCTGGCATGAAAGGTTCCCAGGTGACCTACTCCGATAACGCCCAGGTTAATTGATTTCATGTGATGTCGCCTTTTGCATAAGTTCCAGGGTCAGTTCAGCACAGGCCCGGCCGGCTGATTTATACCCCAGCAGGGTTTTGATCTTTTTCAAATCCTTTCTGATCCGGACGGTTTGATCTGGATTTTCCAGCCAGACCCGGGCAGTGGATACCAGCTTGTCCACGTTGGCCTGGTCCTGGATCAGTTCGGGAAATATTTGTCTGCCCAAAATAAGATTGGGCATGCTGATATATTTGACATGAATCAGCATGCTGCCCAACTGATAGCTGAGCCAGGAAAGTTTATAGGCTACAATCGCCGGCACTTCAAGGATAGCGCATTCAAGGGTCACTGTGCCGGAAGCGGCCAGCGCCATGCTGCATTCTTTTATGCAGGCGTGCCTGTCTTCAGAAGAAACAAATCTGAACCAGGGATCCTGAGGGCAGAATCTGCGTAGAAATTCCATGGACACCCCTGGTGCCTGGACAACATTGACGGTCAAATCCGGATGCGTTTGCCGCAAGATATTGGCAGACTTAGAAAAAAGAGGCAGCAAAGAAGATATCTCTTTTTTTCTGCTCCCGGGAAGAAGGGCGATCTGATTTTGGCGGAATGAAATTTTCTCCAATGCAGGCAGGGTAAGTTTTTCCATGGCCGGATGTCCCACAAAGTCGGCTTTTATGCCGTTTTTGCGGAAAAAAGCCGGTTCAAAGGGGAAAATGCAGGCGATGCGGTCAACATATTTTTTCAAAAACCGTACCCTGGATTTCCGCCAGGCCCAGACCTGGGGGGGGATGAAATACAAAACCGGTATGTCAAGGCTGTGGGCCATTCTGGCCAGTCGAAAATTAAAGTCCGGAGCGTCCAGAAGAACCACAATCCCGGGCGGTTTTTCCTGCATGCGTTTTTTGATATGTCTCAGGTACCCCATGATCCGGGGCAGGGAGGTAACCACTTCGGTCAGACCCATCAAAGACAGATCCTCCGAGCGGAAAACCGGTTGCAAACCCAGGGCTCTCATGGCAGGCCCGCCCATGCCTGTAATCTCCACGCCGGGGGATCTTTTTTTCAGTTCCTGCATGAGCATTGCACCGTAATTATCTGCGGAAGCTTCGCAGACATTTATCCAGACCAGGTTGTTGTTCATATCATGCGGCTCTCATGGGTTGGTAACCGTACTTGTAGTTTTTCATTTTGGCAATCTGTTGTGTATGTCTGATCTTGGTAATTATGGAGATGGTGTGAATAAAACCGGGCCGCCTGGTCCATCACCTGTGGATCACACCACAGATGTTCGATGTATTTGCCGGTGCAGGATAGGACAGGCAAATGTTTTTTGTCAACCAAAATAAAATAATCTGACTATTTGCCATAACCGCATGACTTTAGCCGTACAATCGTGTCATATACCAGTTTTTTGGAAATCTTGTGTTCACAAGATATTTCTTTGGCCACCATTGCCGTGGACCCGTGTTCCTGTTCCAGCCGCTTTTGGAGCAGGGTTTCCAAAGCCTGTTGGGGCAGCTTTTCCGGTTCACCGGCACCGGCCAAAAACAGGGTGCATTCCCCTTTGGTGGGGGTGCCGGCATCCAGGCATGCCATCACATGGGAAAGGGTGCCCCGGATGAATTCTTCATGCAGTTTGGTGATCTCCCTGGCAAGACAGGCCTGACGGTCTCCCAGTACTGCCATGAGCTGATCAATCAGGGCCCTGATACGTCTGGGGGATTCATAAAAGATCAGGGTGGCCTGAAGGGGCGCAAGTGCCTGGATGGCCCGGATCTGCTGCTGGTGTTTTCTGGGCAGAAATCCGGCAAATAGAAACCGGTCCGTGGGAAGGCCTGCCGCGCTGAGCCCTGCAATAACTGCACAACATCCCGGTATGGGCACCACATGGATGTTTTGTGCCAGCACCGCTGTGACCAGGCGAAAGCCCGGATCGGAGATACATGGGGTGCCTGCATCCGTGATCAGAGCGATGTCTTTGCCCTGGTGCAGGATGGGTATCAGTTTTTCTGCCCGTTTGACTTCATTGTGTTCATGGCAGGAGATGATATCTGTGGTGATATGGTAATGGGATAAGAGTTTTTTGGAGTGGCGGGTGTCTTCTGCTGCGATCAGGTCCACCTCCTGTAAGGTCCGCACTGCCCTGAAGGTCATGTCTTCCAGATTTCCCAGGGGCGTTGCCACTGCAAGTGTCTTTTTCACAGAAAATTTCCATGACATCAAACCGGATCCGTTTTTGTCCGGCCAATGCCCGGGTTTTCATATACTGTTGGGCCGCCAGTATGATCTTTTGCTGTTTGGCAGCATTGACCGCTTCTCTGGGCAGTCCTTTTTTCAGGCTGGTACGGGTTTTTACCTCCACAAACACCAGACAGTCATCAATGGCTGCTATGATATCAATTTCGGCAAACCGGGTGGTAAAATTGGTTTCAACAATGATATATCCTGCTGCAGCAAGATGCTGTGCAGCCACCTGTTCACCGGATTGGCCCAGATCCTTGCAATATCTGGTCACAGGCAGATCACTCCTCTGAAGGTTTTTCTGTGAATTGCACACGGACCATGGTCTTGAATGGCTTTTTTGTGGGCCACGGTGGGGTAGCCTTTGTGCCGGATGAAATTGTAGACCGGATACATCTGGTGCAGATTTGTCATGATGCGGTCCCGGGTCACCTTGGCAATAATGGACGCTGCTGCAATGGACATGCTTTTTGTATCCCCTTTTATTACTGCCTGTTGTGAAATCTTCATGGAAAGGGTGAATTTTCCGTCCACCAGTAAAAAATCAGGGACAATATCCAGATTATCCACTGCCCGTTTCATGGACACAAGCGCTGCAGCAAGGATATTGGAGGCATCAATCTCTTTTGGGTCACAGATGCCTACCCCCACAGCCGCAGCATTTTGCATGATCCTGGGGAAAAAAAGATTTCTTTTTTTTTCAGACAGTTTTTTGGAGTCGTCAATCCCGGGGCAGCAAAAATTGTGGGGCAACACCACCGCCGCAGACACCACAGGGCCGGCAAGGGGACCCCTGCCGGCCTCGTCAATGCCTGCAATCAGCGAATATCCGTTTTGACGGACCGTTTGTTCGATCTGCCATGTGGGACCAGGTTCAGGCAAAGCGCTTTTCTTTGATCCTGGCCGCTTTTCCACGCAGATTCCGCAGATAGTAGAGTTTGGAACGGCGTACCCGGCCCTTGGTTACGATTTCAATTTTATCAATGGCAGGGGAATAAAGGGGGAAAATTCTTTCCACTCCCACGCCGCCGGAAATTTTTCTGACGGTGAACCGGGCACCGGCAAATCCTTTGGTCTTTTTGATGACAACCCCCTGGAAGACCTGAATCCGTTGTTTTTCCCCTTCACTGATCTTGACATGTACTTTTATGGTGTCCCCTGAATCAAATTTCGGGATATCAAGGCGCATCTGCTCTTTTTCCAATTTTTCAATTACATTTGTCATGTTTCCTCCTGGTTTCCTTATCTTTCGGCTGAATCTCGGCCATTTGTCAGTCTGTCTAAATATATGGATGCAGCAGACCGGACGGATAAATGGTTGTAATCGCCCGTCCCTGTGATGGGGTCCAGCTGCATGTCACAATTGTCCATCAGTTCCTGTGCCAGCCCCCATGCGGTTCCAAAAATAAGCACATGGGACGTATTGCTGCAAAGTCTTTGTCTCAACTGCCGGGTAGAAATAGTGTTGTTGTGTTTTTTGGCGCTGGTGGCAATGGTGACCACCGGCTGGTTTCTTTCCTTTTGGATCTGGTTTGTTGCTGTCTCAATCGTATCGGTCACCCGAACCCGTTCCAGTGCCTGTTTTCTGGAAGGATTTTGCCGGCCGCCTTCCCCATGAAGCCAGTGGCGGATCACCTGGTCTGCCAGTTTTGCCTGATCCTGGTACGGGGTGACCACATAAAATCCGTTGACCCCGAAGGTCATGCACGCCCTGGCAATATCATGCAGATCAATGGTTGTCAATGCAGACCCAATGGGTTCATTTTTCCGGTTTACCACCGGGAAATGGACCAGGGCCAGGTACAGGTTATCCATGGATCAACGCTTCCAAACGGTTGCACCATTGCTGCAGTATCACCTTTTCCTGCGGGCTGGGACTGTTTTTTTCAAACAGGTCCGGCCGTTTTATAAAGGTACGTTCCAGAGAGGATTGTGTCCGCCATTGCAGAATCCGTCCATGGTCGCCTGATAAGAGTACCTCCGGCACCGTATCACCCGTAAAATTTTCCGGCCGGGTATACTGGGCATGTTCCAGCCGGTCATCCATAAAGGAATCAGATTGAAAAGATTCACTGCTGCCCAACACCCCCGGTATCAGACGGGACACCGCATCCATGACAACCATGCAGGCCAGTTCTCCCCCGGTCATGACATAGTCTCCCACGGAAATTTCCGTGTCCACATACCGGGAGATGATCCGTTCGTCTATGCCTTCATACCGGCCGCACACAAAGATCAGGTCGGTTTCACTGCGTGCCAGATCCATGGCCATGTGCTGGTGAAACAGTTCTCCCTGGGGGGTCATC
Source organism: Desulfobacteraceae bacterium (assembly GCA_020201255.1). Taxonomy (GTDB): domain Bacteria; phylum Desulfobacterota; class Desulfobacteria; order Desulfobacterales; family Desulfobacteraceae; genus Desulfotignum. The sequence continues at coordinate 9,582 of JAIVHE010000436.1, read as the reverse complement.
AATACCACTTTTGCCCGGGGGGTGTTTTTTTTGGCTTGACCGATGGCTGCTGCCAGGGGTTCGGGTTTCATTACCATGCCGGAGCCGCCGCCATAGGGGCGGTCATCCACGGTGTGGTGCCGGTCTTGGGCAAAGTCCCGGATCTGGATGGTATGTCCCGAAATAATACCCTGCCGGATGGCCCGGCTGATCATGCCGTGGTCAAAAAATGCCTGCACCAGCTCGGGAAAAAGGGTTAATACACAAAACTTCATGGTACGTATCTATTCATATCCTTGTGGCAGGCAGGTTCTGACAGGTTCCGGAAGCTGCTGCCGGCGGAGTAACACCTCTTTGCCGACCAGTGCTTCCGCCAGGTCCCGGCTGTCCACTCCTGTCAGGTGCAGCAGAACGCCTTTTTTCCGGTCAATGCATTTTTCTATGACATAGACCTTGACATCATCTGTGTTTTCTGTCCTTACAAATAACTGGTTTCCAGGGGCGTATGGATCAAGCGATCGGGCAAAAGACCACATCTTGAGCTTGCCGTCCAGACCGTGTACTCCGGTTATCTTTCCCATGACCATAAGGTCATCGAAATCTGATGGTAATGAACTTTTTTTACTCAATGATTTCCAGAACCGTTCGTTTTTTCAGCTTGGTGGAAGCCGCGCTGAGAATAGTTCTCATGGCCCGGGCTGATCTGCCCTGTTTGCCTATCACCTTACCCAGATCCTCTTTTGCCACCTTCAATTCCAGAACAGATGTCTGATCTCCGACAACTTCTGATACCTCTACCTGTTCAGGGTTGTCCACCAGTGCCTTTGCAATGTATTCTATCAGTTCTTTCATACGTCCATCTCCTTGCAGTCATGGGGGGTGAGAATACCGGGTGTGTCACAACCGCCCTGGTTCAGGCGGATGCCGTTTCCTGTTCGGGCGCTGCTGCCTGGCGTTTCAAAATGCTCTGCACCGTGGTGGAGGGTTTGGCTCCCTTTTCCAGCCAGTATGCAATTCTGTCTTGTTTGAGCAAGATGGTATTGGGTTCGGTCATGGGGTCATAGGTGCCCAAAGTTTCCAAAAATCTGCCGTCTCTGGGTGCTTCAATGTCGGCTGCCACAATTCTGTAAAAGGGTTTTTTTTTGGTGCCTTTGCGGGTCAATCTGATTCTTACGGACATATGTTGTTTTCTCCTTAAAACGGCAGCATGCCTTTTAATGAACGCATGCCGCCTTTATTAAACTTCTTGATCATTTTCATGGACTGGGTGTAGCTTTTCAACAGCTTGTTGACATCCTGGACACTTGTCCCGGAGCCAAGGGCAATCCTTTTTTTTCGGGAGGCCTTTATGATGGCGTATTTTTCACGCTCTTCCATGGTCATGGAATTGATGATCGCCTCAATTTTACCAAATTCCTTGTCATTGATATCCAGCCCTTTGAGCTGCTTTTTGTTCATCCCCGGCAGCATGCCCAAAAGGTCTTTCACAGATCCCATTTTCCGGACGCTTTTCATTTGATTTTTGAAGTCTTCCAGTGTAAACGCGTTCTGCCGCAGTTTTTTTTCAAGGGATTTGGCTTCTTTCTCATCCACTGCTTCCTGGGCCCGTTCAATAAAAGAGATGGTATCTCCCATTCCCAGAATTTTGGATGCCATCCGGTCCGGATGAAAGGCTTCCAAGGCAGTTGATTTTTCCCCCACACCGATAAACTTCAACGGTTTGCCTGTCACCGCCTTGATGGACAGGGCCGCACCGCCTCTGGCATCCCCGTCCATTTTGGTCAATACAAAACCGGTAAGATCCAGGCGTTTGTCAAATGATCCGGCAATATTGACGGCATCCTGACCGGTCATGGCATCGGCCACCAGCAGAATTTCCGACGGATTCACCCCTTTTTTCAGGGTTTCCAGCTCCGCCATCAGGGTGTCATCCATGTGCAGACGTCCGGCGGTGTCATACAAAAGGGTGTCGCATCCCTGTTCCCTTGCTGCCAATTGTGCATCCTGGCAGATTGTAAGGGGCTTCATGTCAGGGGATGTGTCAAAGACCGGCAGATCCAGCTGGGTGCCGATCTTTTTTAACTGATCAATGGCAGCCGGTCTGTACACATCCACCGGTACCAGAAACGGTTTTCTTCCCAGCTTTCGCAGGTACAGCCCGAGTTTGCCGGCTGTGGTGGTCTTGCCAGATCCCTGGAGCCCCACCAGCATGACGGAACCCATAGCGCCGCTCCCGAAATCAAGGTCCTGGTGTTCAGACCCCATCATCCGGGTGAATTCATCATACACGATCTTGATGACCTGCTGCCCCGGAGTCAGGCTCTGCATCACTTCCTGGCCCAGAGCCCGTGCCTTTATATCTGAAATGACAGTTTTTGCAACCTTATAATTGACATCAGCCTCAAGAAGTGCCATTCTGACCTGTTTGAGACCTTCTTCAATGTTTTTTTCATTCAGGGTGCCATGACCTTTTAATTTTTTAAAGACCGCGTCAAGCCTGTCGCTCAAATTTTCAAACATAAAAAGACCACCCTCAAAATATCAAATCAAATCATTGAATTTAGACCAAAAACCGTGCTATGTCAAGAAAATAATATATTTGTAAGTACACAGGAAGGCTATGGAAAATATTTTAAATTATACACGGGAAGACCTGTCCCTGTGGCTTGAAAAAAAAGGGATCCGTTCCTTTCGATCCGGTCAGGTTTTTAAATGGCTGTATGTGAAACTGGTCACGGATTTTGCACAGATGACTGATCTTGGCAAGGATCTGCGTGTTCTGTTGTCGGATCATTTTTATATTGACTGCCTGACGCTGGAAGACAAGCAGGTGTCCGTTGATACCACCCGAAAATATCTGTTCAGACTGTCCGATGGCGCACACATTGAATCCGTGCTCATACCGGAAAAAGATCATTTTACCCTGTGTGTTTCCTCTCAGGTGGGGTGTGCCATGAACTGCCGGTTCTGCCTGACAGCCAAAGACGGATTGGTCAGAAATCTCACCGTGGCTGAAATTATTGCACAGATCCGGGATGTGCGGTTTTTTCTGCTGCAAAAAGGCATTGATCCGTTGCGGTTATCCAATATTGTGTTTATGGGCATGGGGGAGCCTTTGGCCAATTATGACAATGTAATCCAGGCACTTGGGATTATTTTGGACACGGACTTGGGCATGAAATTTTCAGCCAGGCGGGTCACGGTATCCACCTGCGGTCTGATTCCCGGGATGCTGCAACTGGGAGAGACTTCACCTGTGAACCTGGCCGTTTCCCTCAATGCAACAGACAATCGGACCAGATCGTACCTGATGCCTGTCAACAACACCTATCCTCTGGAACAGCTGCTGGATGCCTGTCAGCATTTTACGATGAAGCCCAGAAACAAAATTACGTTTGAATATATCTTGATCAAAGGCATAAATGATACCCCCGGCCATGCCAGGCAGCTGGTCAGGCTGCTCACCCCGATCCGGGCCAAGATCAACCTCATTGCCTTTAATCAGCACCCGGGCACTGATCTGGAAAAACCGGATCCCAAAACGGTGCAGGCGTTTCTCCAGATCCTGCTGGACAAAAATATGACGGCCATCATGACCGATATCAGTTTGGAAAACAAAAAAATTCTGATTGTTGATGATGAACCGGATGTGCTCGATTCTCTGGAAGAACTGCTGGATATGTGTGATGTTGTGCGGGCAGAATCCTTTGAAGAAGCCGACCGGCTGTTGCAGGAACAGAAATTTGATATCGCGATACTGGATATCATGGGGGTGGACGGGTATCAGCTGCTGGAAACCGCCAATAAAAAAGATATTGTTACCGTGATGCTCACGGCCCATGCCCTAAGTCCTGAAAATATCAAAAAATCCTATCTGGGTGGTGCGTGTTCCTATATCCCCAAAGAGGAAATGATCAATATCGAAACCTTTCTTTTGGATGTTCTTGCGGCCAAAAAAAAGGGGGAAAATCCCTGGACCAGCTGGTACCGGCGGCTGGGTTCTTTTTGTGAAAGAAAATTCGGCAAAGACTGGGATAAGGATGAAAAAGAGTTCTGGGAAAAGATGATCTACTATTGATCCGATACATGCAGTCTCATGGATTATCCACTGTTTTGTGGTATTTATATGAAAGCCGTCAGCTAAAAGCTAACAGCTAACAGCTAACAGCTAACAGCTTTCATTCTATGTTTTGCCCGCCAGGGCATGGGTGGTATTCAGATCATCAGGGATGTAAAATCAGCCGCAGCCTTTGTGACCACCGTGACCAGGGTCTGATGTCCGGCTATGGTTACCTGTATGTCTGATGTTTCACCGGGTGGGGCCTTGGTATAGGCGGCTGTCATGGCTGCTGCCGTTTCAATCTGATCCTGGTCGAACCGGCCGAAGAGCAAAACGACGGGACCTGGCCGAGACGTATGATCCAGGCGGGCGTCTGTTGCAGGATCATACCAGGCCAGCATCTGCTCATTGTCTGCTTTGGACCTTCCCATCACCAGTTTGCAGGTATCTGTCAGCCTGAAATGCCGGCCGTGCCTGAGCAGATGCAAATGGCGCACTTCCGGGGTTTTATCCGCTGCCAGAAGGTCTTTGAGCCGGATGGAAAATTGTTTGTCCGTGAGCAGACAGCCGCCGGCAGGGGCCGGATACTCCGTGATGCCAAAGTGCGCCGCCAGTTCTTTCTGGGCTTTTCTGGAGCGGCCGTTGATAGCACAAAGCTGTGTTCTGTCCACCAGGCCGTTCTTTTCCATAAGGGTTTGGGGCAGGCACAACGCACTTAAGGGTCTGAGAATAGATCCTTTGAACCTGCTGTTTTTTTCCACATACTGCAGGGCGTTTTTTGTCTGGGATTTGGGACGCTGGCCCACAACTTCTCCACTGAACAAAAAATCAAATCCCTGTTCGTTCATGATATGGCCTGCCGTTTCAAACATCAGGGCATGGCAGTCCATGCAGGGGTTCATATTTTTACCGAAACCTGCCTTCGGAGCGGACATCATCTGCATGTATGCGAAGGTGATATCCTTGACCAGCAGTGGTATGCCGCAGATGTCAGAAGCTTTTTTTGCCTTTTCAGCAGAAAAAAACGGGGTTTCAAAGCTGATCCAGGTCACCTCAATGCCCTGGTTTTTGAGCACCAGTCCCGCCAGCATGCTGTCCAGCCCGCCGGAACATAATCCCAGTGCCCGCACAGGGCTTGTACTTTTTTTGTGTGTCATATATAACGTTCTTTCATGAACAAGTCGGACATAATATGTTTGCTGCAGACATTAAAAGACCGGTATCCGGATGTCAAGACCCAGCTTGTGCACAACACCCCGTTTCAGCTGCTGACGGCAACGATTCTGTCGGCCCAGTGCACAGACCGCCAGGTCAATCAGGTCACACAGCATCTCTTTGCCCGGTTTCCGGATCCCGGTGCATTGGCCGGGGCCTCTCTGGCTGATATCAAAGAACTGATCTATTCCACCGGATTTTACAACAACAAAGCCAAAAACATCAAAGCCTGCGCCCGGGCCCTGCTGGATCGCCATAACGGGCAGGTGCCAGATGATCTGGATCTGCTGGTACAACTGCCCGGTGTGGGGCGCAAGACCGCCAATGTGGTACGCTCCGCTGCTTGGGGGCCGGTGGAAAACAGCGGCGGTTTTCCTGTTCCGGCTGGTGCGGGTGGCGCTGGTGCTGGCGGTTGCCTGTGCCGGTGCCTTCTGGCTGTATGAGCACCGGAGCACTCCTGAGAAAAAAACCAAACAGACCCCGGTGCCCATGGTCAGTGTGATGGTCCTGTCTCCTGAATCCAGGGTGATGACCGTGACTGCATATGGCACGGTGGCACCCCGCAGGCAGGTGATAATATCCCCGGAGGTGCCCGGCCGCATCCACACTCTGCACCCCGGTTTTGCTGCCGGCGGAAGTTTTCAAAAAGATGACCTGCTGGTGGGGATAGATCCGGAACCGTTCCGCCTGGATCTGCAGGCGGCCCGGGCACGGATCAGCCAGGCAGAAGCAGATATCCGCAGCCTGGAGCAGGAGATAGAAAACCTGGAACAGGACAAAGATCTGTACCAGGCTGCCCTGGTTCTGGCCCAAAAAGAGCTGGACCGGGTAAAAAACCTGAAAGCCCGGGATTTTGCCTCCCAGAACACTCTGGACAGGGCGGAACAGCAGGTGGTTTCCGCCAGAATCCAGCGCCAGGCGGTCACAAGCCGTCTGGCAATGACCAGGCCTCTGATGGCCCAGAAACAGGCAGCCCTGGCCCTGGCACGGGTGGATGTGCAAAAAGCGGAGCTGGCACTGCAGAAAACACAGATCCGGGCGGATTTTGACGGGTTTGTCCTGGCCCGGTCTGCCCGGGCCGGAGAATATGTCTCATTGGGCCAGGTTTTGGCCCGAGTCTTTGAAAAAGGGGCTCTGGACGTGGATGTGAAAATTCCCATGGAGGAGATGCAGTGGATCCCGATGGGTGCTGCCAAAGATTCCTTGCCGGAGGCCCGGGTGACAATGGCCAATGGGGAGGCCATGACTGATCAGGCCTGGAAGGCTGTTGTGGCACGGGTGCATGCTGGCTGTTTCTGGTCGCGGACGGGCACCTGGAGGTTCGGCCGGTCCGGGTTCTGCGTAAAGTCCAGGATGCGGTATACATCGATGGCGGCCTTGATCCCGGGGACCGAATCATTACCACGCCGGTGCCCGGGGCTGTGGAGGGCATGGCCATGGACATCCGGGCAGACGGGGAATAGGTCATGCGCGCTTTGGGCAGGTGGTCGGTGGACCACCGGGTATCGGTGAACCTGATCATGGTGTTTGTCATTGCGGCAGGCCTGTTCACGGTGCTGCACATGAAGCGGGAGATGTTTCCCCAGTTTTCTCTGGATATGATAAATATTGGGGTGGACTATCCCGGGGCCTCGCCCGAAGAGGTGGAAGAGGGCATCTGCATCAAGATTGAAGAACAGCTCAAGAGCCTGGAAGATATCAAGGCCATGTATGCCACCGCCCTGGAAGGCCATGGGTCTGTAACCATTGAGCTGTCCGCCGGCACAGACATCACGGACAAGCTCAATGAGATAAGAACCCGGATCGATTTGATCGATTCATTTCCTGTGGATGCAGAAGATCCGGTGATCACGGAAATGAAGAACAATGAGCCGGCCATTTATGTGGCGGTTTACGGGGATGTGTCTGAGCAGGTGCTCCGGGATACAGCGGAAAAAATCAGAGATGACCTGGTGGACACCGAAGAGGTCTCCCTGGCATCCCTGATCGGGGCCCGGGAGTTTGAGATCTCCGTAGAGGTGTCTGAAGCAAACTTGAGAAAGTACCGCCTGTCCTTTGACCAGGTGGCCCGGGCCGTGAAAACCGGCAGTGTGGAATCCCCGGGAGGACTGATCAAAACCCCGGGAGGCGAATTTCTGGTGCGGGCCAGGGGCAAGCGGTATACAGGAGAAGAATTCGCACAGATTCCTCTTGTGGCACAGGCAGACGGCACCGTGCTGCAGGTGGGGGATGTGGCAAAGGTGGTGGACGGGTTTGAAGACACGGACCTATACGCCCGTTTCAATGGCAAACCCGCGGTCATGGTGGTGGTGAACCGTACCGATGACCAGGATACCATTGCCATTTCAGACACGGTCATCTCCTATATCCGGGAAAACCAGTCCCGCATGCCCACAGGGATCACCCTGGGTTACTGGTTTGATATGGCGGACATGGTTCAGGAGCGCATCGACCTGCTGTTGAAAAACGGGTGGCAGGGCATTGTGCTGGTGTTTATCGTTCTGGCCCTGTTTCTGGACCTGGGACTGGCGTTCTGGGTGGCGGCCGGGATCCCCATCTCTTTTTTGGGCACTTTTCTGCTCCTGGATTATATCGGGGCTTCCATCAACATGCTCACGTTGTTCGCATTTATCATGACCCTGGGGATTCTGGTGGATGATGCCATTATTGTAGGGGAGAACATCTACACCCATTTCCGCATGGGAAAATCTCCGAAGCAGGCGGTTCTGGACAGCATGGACCAGATCGGGGGACCGGTGGTCATGGCCGTGACCACCACCATTGTGGCGTTTTTGCCCCTGATGTTTATCTCCGGTATCATGGGAAAGTTTATTTCCGTCATGCCCCAGGCGGTGATCTGCATTCTGGCCATATCCCTGGTGGAAGCATTTTTGATTCTGCCGGCCCATCTGGCCCATACCCTGGAGCCTTCCCGGTCCCATCGTCCCGGGGTGTACCGGGTATTGTTCTTCTGGTTTGAATGGATCAAAAAAGAGATTGTCGCCATTCACGCACAGGCCAGGCAATGGGTGGAGACAATCCAGGACCGGGTGATCCGGCATTTGTATACCCCGCTGCTGCGCTATTGTGTCAAAAACCGGTATTTTACCCTGGCCCTGGGCACGGGATGCCTGATTGTCAGCATCGGCACCATTGCCGGGGGCCATGTGCCGTTTGTGTTTTTTCCCAAGACCGATTCCAACTGGATCATCTGTGAGGTGGTTTATCCTTTGGGTACCCCTTTTGACGTTACGGAAGCAACCATCAAACAGATTGAAAACGGGGCCTTTGCCCTGAATGATGCATTCCGGGACCAGGTGGCAGGCGGGCGGGATCTGGTGAAAAATGCATTTTCCCTGGTGGGGGTCATCCCCCGGCGGGACTGGAAGCCCGGTGTGTATGGGGGGCATTGCGGCCAGGTCTGGATTGAGATACAGCCGGCCGGGTTCCGTGCCCATACCTCCGCACCCCTTGTATCGGCCCGGTGGCGGGAACTGGTGGGAGATACCCCCGGGGTGGAGCAGCTCACCTATACCATTGTCAGCGGGGGTCCCGGCGGCAACCCCATTGAGGTCCAGCTGGCCGGTGCAGACCTGGAACGGCTCCAGGAGGCAGCCGATGCCCTGAAGACGGAAATCGCATCATATCCCGGCACCTTTGATGTGACCGATAATTTCCGGCCCGGTAAAATGGAAAAACAGATCCACATCCGCCAGGGAGCAGAATCTGCAGGGGTGACCATGGCGGATATCGCCACCCAGCTGCGCCAGGCCTATTACGGAGAGGAGGCGGTGAAGGTCCAGCGGGGAAAGCATGACATCAAGGTCATGGTCCGGTATGCCCGGCAGGAGCGGGAAACCCAGGCCAGTATCGATGATTTGCGGATCAGGACCACGGACGGCCGGCAGATCCCCTTGCATCAGGTGGCCCGCCTGGAAACCAGGCAGGGATATGCCGCCATTCAGCGGGTGGACCGGCACCGGGTGATCACGGTGATTTCCGATATCGATGAAGAGGCGGCCAATGCGCAGAAAATAGTGGAAGATCTCCAGACCGGGTTTCTGCCGGATCTTGTCACCCGGTTTCCCGGTGTGTCCTATGACCTGGAGGGCCAGGCCCGGCGCACCGAAGAATCCATTGACAGCCTGTCCAGGGGATTTTCTTTTGCCCTGATGGTGATGTTTCTGCTGCTGGCCAGCCAGTTCCGGTCCTATGTCCAGCCGGTGATCATCATGATCGCCATCCCTTTCGGGCTTATCGGCGCGGTTGCCGGCCATTTTATCATGGGGCTGGATATCACCATCATCAGTATATTCGGCATCGTTGCC
>JAIVHE010000435.1 GCA_020201255.1 Desulfobacteraceae bacterium | reverse complement strand
TGAAATGGACCTGAAGTAGTCTCTTGTCAACGGGTTTTTTATGTCCTCGAATGTACCTTCCCCATATTCACGGGGATAAAAATCATAGGGCGTGTGACTGGTGACGGTGATGAAAAAGGCAAAGAAGGGTGAATCGGCCGATTTCAGTCGTGCAATGGACTGTAGAAAAAAATCATAGTCATTGATACCAAAAACGGTTTTTCCGACATCCATGACCGTATCGTGAAATGAAAAATCCTCCATGCTGTAGAACCGATCAAACCCCAGCTCCGAGTATGCTTTGTCCCGGTGGAAAAACGCTTTGTCATTGCCGTGAAACGCAAGGGTTGCGTATCCTTTTTGGTTTAAAATATTTACCAGCGATGTGAAGGTGGACAAATCATTGACCCTGAAGCCATAATTTTTGTTGATCGGATATATGGATGTCAGAAACGAAAATTCTGCATCAAAACTGCCGTTTACATGCTGGGCATAAAAATTATCAAAATAGAGCGCATTTTCCTTCAACCGGTTTAAAAACGGCGTGATTTCTCTGCCGTTGTGTTTGTGGTCGATGATGTTCTGGTCCAGTGATTCCACCTGTATAACGATGATATTATGTATGCCTGTATCTTTTTTCATCATTTTTTTGTCGACCCGAACATCTTTTTCAGACGGCGGTGCAATAACGGGCACCCGGTGTTCATACGGATAATAAAACGAATAATATTCAAAAAAATACAGCGGGACAATGCCGTAAACATTGACAAAGGCGGATGTGCTCCGGGCAAAGAGGGCCATGGGTGCTTTATTGCCCAGAACATAATTGGTCATCAGTATCTGGGCGGACACCAGGCAGACAAGCACAGCGCCGATAATATTTTTCCGCAGGGGAAAACAGCGGGCGTAAATTTTGTTCACCGGTATGGAAAAACGGTCCCTCAAAACAAATATGAAGATCAGGAGCAGGTCCAGGACAAAAAAGATATCCTGCACTTTGAATAACTGTCTGGCTATGACCTTGACAGGCCGGAAACCCTGACTCATTACCATGTCACTCAGGCTCAGATAGTTGCCGAAATACCTGTTATACCAGATGTTTGAAAGGCAAAAAAATGTAAAGACACACAGAAAGCCAAAAGCAAGGTTTCTGAATTTTCTGTTTTCATACAGGGGCAGTGCATACAGGTATAAAACCAGAAACAGAACCAGATTCTTTACCACCAGGCCGGTAATAAACGGCACCTGATATATGACCACTGACAGGTAATTGTATTTGAACAAAAAACCGATCAAAAAAGACCAGACGGCAATCCATTTCCGGTAATCAACAAAAGATTTACGCAACAGGGCAACCATGGTGTTCAGTGTAGCCAACGGGCATGCATGCGTCAACTTGTTTCGACCCCCATATAAACCGTATTCAATAGGGATAAAATCCTTGTCATTGTGAAGAAGAGGCATTTCATGTTCTAAGGGAAGGCAAAAAAATAACTTCATTAATGCAGGTGATAATCTAACATTTATATTTTGTCCAAAGCCCTTATTAAAGTTATCGGCTACACATTTAATATACTGCAATAATATATTATATATCTAAATTCGACATGCTTGTTCTGCGTTTAAAATGTTATAGTATCAATTATTTACTAAATTAAAGTTTATACTCTAACATTATGAATGTTCAAAAATACCTATCACTGGATTTTGAGAAAATTTTAATACGATGAAAAATCAGCACGTTACAAGAATTAAAAGATGTGCTTGGCATCGATGTCGACATGACGGTTTAGAAAACTCAAACAACTGTCTTATCGATCAAGTTACTCCCACGGGGGGAGATACTACACCCTGGATAAAATCGCCAAGTTTGATGACAATGGGCTATGGTGCCATTTATCAGTATACTTGACGAACAACAGCGGCGACTACTTTTAGATGAACTCAATTTTTCATTGAAAGCCAATAACAAAGCCCTATCGGCCGGATCGCATCCAGACAGGGATAAGCAGTTTTCCATTATCAAGCATCTTCGAGAAACCTTCAGCGCCACAGGGGATCCGATCATCAGCGTGGACACGAAAAGTGGTCAGAAGCCAAGTCTTTGTAAAACCTGTTCTTTGGTAAATTTGTGAAAGGAACTTCTCGGATATACACCCGGGAGAAAGTGTTTAGTAAATGCCAGCCTGTCATAGGCTGTATGTAATCAGATTTGCTTGTAAGGAGAACATGATTGCTGAATCCGGATAACTGGACGTTACTGCAGGGATTGCTGGTATTCTCTCTCTGCGCCTTTGTGATTGCAATCGCCGGTACTCGCATCACCCGAATTGTTGATCAGCTTGCTGACCGCACCGGCATAGGTGAAGCGGCAGCTGGTGCCGTATTGCTGGGCGGCACAACCTCAATTGGCGGATCCGTATTGTCAGTAACTGCCGCCTGGAATGGCAATGCGGAACTGGCTGTGAGTAATGCGCTTGGCGGCATTGCAGTACAGACATTTTTTCTGGCGGTGGCGGATATGATTTACCGGCGTGCGAACCTGGAACATGCCGCGGCCTCAGCTCCAAATATGATGCAAAACGGCCTGCTTATTCTGTTGTTGGCGGTCGTCTTAATAACGCCTCTATTGCCCGATGTGACGATATGGAGTGTGCACCCTGTAACGCCGATTCTCTTTATTGTCTATGTATACGGAATCTTCCTTGTCCAGGGGGTGCGTAATAAGCCCATGTGGTTGCCCGCCAGAACCCTCGAAACCCGTGAGGATAAACCGGAAGACACCAGCCGCATGCCGGCAATGATCCGTCTTTGGATTGAATTTGCATTTCTTTTCATGGTGCTGGGCCTGGCTGGATGGACTTTGGAGCCCTCAGCCACTGTTATAGCCGCCGAAACCGGACTAACTCAGACCATAGTCGGCGTTATGCTTACAGCGATTAGCACTTCGATACCGGAGCTGGTGACCTCCATTGCGGCGGTAAGGCGCGGTGCTTTAACGCTGGCAGTGGGCGGTATTATAGGTGGTAATGCCTTTGACACCCTGTTTACTGCAGCTTCTGATATCGCCTACCGCGATGGTTCTATTTATCATACCATGACTGAAGGAGTCTTGTTATGGGTCTGCCTGACGATTATTATGTCTGCTATTTTGATGATGGGCCTGATCCGGCGTGAACGTAGCGGGCCGGGGCGGATCGGGCTGGAGAGTGTGCTTATTATAATTCTTTACCTGAGTGGGGTTTGCCTGCTGTTAATCCGGATTTAACAGCTCTCACTATAACCTGGTACAGGTTCTCGGAGATGGTAACCGCCGCCTTTTTTTCTTAGATTGTACGCCTTGGCGGTTTGTCCGGCGACAAGCTGCATCGATTTTGGAATAGCTTC
>JAIVHE010000134.1 GCA_020201255.1 Desulfobacteraceae bacterium | reverse complement strand
GGCATAGGTTTTCCTTTTGGTTAGATGGTCCAAAAATCCAATGGCAACTGATTATACCAGAACAGCAGGATTTGTAAAATTGATTCAGATAGTTTATATAACATCCATTATGCAATCTGAACAGGAGTTGATACGTGCCTGACAAAAAAAGTGGCATCCAGGCCAATACCATTATCACCAGCCATGTAAACGCAGATTATGATGCCATTGCCGCAATGCTGGCTGCCCAGAAACTCTACCCGGATGCGCTGATCATTTTTCCCGGTTCCCAGGAAAAAAGTCTGCGGGATTTTTTTATTTCCTCCATGAGCTATCTGTTCAACATGGCAGATCCGGCCTCCATTGATTTTTCAGAAACCCGCACCCTGGTTCTGGTGGATACCCGGCAGAAAAACAGGCTCACGGGTGTACAAGACCTGCTGGACAAAAACAATCTCGCCATCCATGTATATGACCACCATCCTGTGGGACCTGACGATGTAACAGCCACAATGGAAATTTTCAAACCCTATGGTGCCACCATCACCATATTGAGCGAGATACTCCAAAAAAAAAATATCATTCCCACCCCGGAAGAAGCCACTGTCATGGCCCTGGGGATATATGAAGATACAGGGTTGTTCACCCATTCTTCCACCACCCGGCAAGATTTTATCCAGGCAGGCTACCTTTTGTCCTGCGGTGCCAGCCTCAACACCATTGTCAGTCTGGTGGTCAGGGAGATAAAGGCGGAACAGGTCACCTGGCTCAATGAACTGCTCAATGAAATGACCGTCCACAAAATCAACGGCATTGATGTTCACATATCCACCATCTCTTCTTCCGCCTATATTTCGGACCTGGCATCCATTGTTCAGAAAATTGTGCGCATGGAAAGTCTGGACCTGTATTTTGCCATCGTGCTCATGGGCAATAAAATCAATATTATTGCCAGAAACCGGATACCGGAAGTGGATGTGGGCAAAATTCTGTCGGATTTCGGCGGCGGCGGCCATGCCTATGCCGCATCCGCCAAGGTGGAAAATCACACCCTCGCCCAGGTGGAGCTTATGGTAATTGACCAGGTAAAGGAAGCCACTACAAGGATCCAGGTGGCCAAAACGCTGATGTCATCTCCTGCCATTACCATTGAACCGAACGCTTCCTGTGAAAAGGCAGGCAGTATCATGACCCGGTATAATATCAATACCCTTGTGGTGGTGGATGAACATAAAAATACCTATGAAGGATATATCACCCGCCAGGTGCTTGAAAAAATTTTTTTTCATAAACTCAAAGACAGACCGGTGGAAGAATATATGAATTCAGAAGCCACATACGTCTCATCAGATGCAGACATTGCCGAGATCGAATACAAAATCATCGAAGAAAAGCAGCGGATTGTCCCGGTCATTGACAATGGCAGCATCACAGGTGTCATCACCCGCACAGATCTGCTCAATTATCTGGTTGCCCATGATAAGGCGGTGAAACATACTGACCAGCTTATCTTTAAAAGACAGAATACCAAAAAGCGTAGAATCCACAATATCATGGAACAGCGGCTGGATGCATATACCCTGGATCTGCTCAAATCCATCGGCAGAACAGGAGATGAGCTCAATCTCAGGCTGTATGTGGTGGGCGGGTTTGTCCGGGACCTGCTGTTGCAGCGCCGGGTGGATGATATTGATATTGTGGTGGAAGGTGACGGGATCGCTTTTGCAAAACATTTTGCCGAAAAGAGGAACTGCCGGGTGAACACCCACAAAAAATTCGGCACAGCCGTGATCATATTTCCCGACAATGTCAAAGTGGATGTGGCATCTGCCCGCCTGGAATACTATAACTTTCCCGCTGCCCTGCCCATTGTGGAAAAAAGCTCCATCAAAAGGGATCTGGCCAGACGGGATTTTACCATCAACACCCTGGCGTTGAGTCTGAATCCGGACAGTTTTGGCACCATGATCGATTATTTCGGTGCCAACCGGGATCTGAAAGACAAAACCATCCGCACCCTCCATAATCTGAGCTTTGTGGAAGATCCCACCCGGATATTTCGGGCCATTAAATTTTCCAACCGGTTCGGGTTCCAGATCGGCAAGGTCACATCCAATCTCATACAAAATGCCATTAAAGTCGACTGCTTTAAAAATCTGAGCGGGCTTCGGGTGCTGTCGGAACTCAAGCAGATATTCAGTGAAGAAAACCCCATTCCAGCCATTCATGCCATGGAAACCTACGGACTTGAAAAAGTTATTCACCCGCAGCTTGAGATCAATCCCCATACCTATCAAATGTTTGAATCGGCAAACAAAGCCCTGGCATGGCATGATTTGCTTTATGTGGATGAAACATACCCCAGGTGGGCGGTGTATTTTATGGTGCTGCTCAACCGGTGTTCCTTTACGGTGTGTGAACAGATCTGTGCCCGGTTGATGATGCCGGTCAGTGAAAACCGCCTGCTTTTGGAAAACCGGTATAAAGCGGAAAACCGCCTTGGTTTCATTGAATCCGATTTCCCGATCTCCCGCCAGAAACTATACTGGGCATTGATCAATTTCAAGACTGAATGTATCATCTATATGATGGCCTTGACCAAAAATGAGGCGGTCCGCAAAGCTATTTCCAATTTTTATACCGATTACCGACATATAAAACCATTGATCAGAGGGCGGGATTTGCTCACCATCGGGATCAAGCCCGGTCCTGTATTTACCCGGATTTTCAGGGAAGTGCTGAATGCCAAACTGGATGGAGACCTTGACACCAGACAAAAAGAAATTGCCTTTGCCACAGAATATGCAAGGACCAATGGATTGCTTGAATATTTGCCATAAGCATGCCGGGGTTTTGGCCGTTCTGTGCAGTAATCTGTCTCCGGAGCCGCCCCTGGTGGTGTCCTGTGCCCGGCCCGAGATCCTGCGTGGGCCTGTTCGCATAAGCACAATGACGTGCGGCAACCCGCCCTCTGTTTGAAAACCATCCCGGAATATTTTACCAGGCCCCCTCCGGCTCTGTATGAAGAACGCAGATTTTTTAACCGGCATCACCCCCTCCGGCACCCCCCATTTGGGAAATTTTGTGGGCGCCATTAGACCGGCCGTGGCATCCAGCAAAGACAGAGACCTGACATCCTATTATTTTCTGGCAGATTACCATTCCCTGATCAAAAACCATGACCCGAAAAAACGGCAGTCATCCACCCTGCAGATTGCCGCAGCCTGGATCGCTCTGGGCCTGGATCATGAAAACTGCGTGTTTTACCGGCAGTCGGACATTCCTGAAATTCCGGAACTGACATGGATACTCACCTGTCTGACGGCAAAAGGATTGATGAACCGGGCTCATGCCTACAAGGCAAAGGTCCAGGAAAATGAAACCGCGGGCAACAAGGATCCTGACCAGGCCATTACCATGGGGCTGTTCTCCTATCCCATTCTCATGGCCGCTGATATTCTCATGTTCAATGCCGCAAAAGTGCCGGTGGGAAAGGACCAGGTACAGCACCTGGAAATGACCAGAGACATTGCAGCAAGGTTCAACCATGTGTATGAAAAACTGTTTGTCCTGCCTGAAGTGGTTGTGGATGAAAACACCGCCGTGCTGTCCGGCCTGGACGGCAGAAAAATGAGCAAAAGCTATGACAACTATATCCCGCTGTTTGACACGGAAAAACGGCTGCGCAAAATGATCATGAAGATCCAGACCAATTCTCTGGGGCCGGATGAACCCAAGGACCCGGACACCTGCACGTTGTTTTCCATTTACCGGGCCTTTGCCACCCGGGAACAGACAGCAGCCATGGCCGAACGCTACCGGGCCGGCATCGCCTGGGGGGTCATGAAACAGGAACTGTTCGAATATATCAACACCATTTTGGCCGAACCCCGGCAACGGTATGATGAGCTGATCAAAAACCCCAAGGAGATTGAAGACATCCTGGCCAAAGGCGCGCACAAGGCCAGGCAGTATTCCATGCCGTTTCTGGAAAAAATCCGGGCCGCCATCGGCATCCGGTCACTGGGGTAGACCGGCAATCTCCCGGGGGGTCAGGTATCGCCAGGCACCGGGCTGCAAATCACCCAGGGTTACATTGGCCATGCGGATGCGTATCAGTTCTTCCACGCGGTTGCCGGTTTTTCCCACCATCCTGCGGATCTGCCGGTTCAACCCCTGCTTGAGAACAATGGAAAACATATTTTCTGAAATCCGCCGAACCCTTGCTTTGCGGGTTTTTTGCCCCTGGATCACCATGCCCTGTGCCATGGCGGTAAGATCTGCATCCTTTACGGGATGACCGGTTGTGACCAGGTATTCTTTTTCATGGTTGTGGGAGGGATGGGACAGCCTGTTGTGCAGATCCCCGTCATTGGTGAGTAGCACCAGCCCCCGGGAATCCTTGTCCAGACGACCCACAGGAAAAATCCGTTCCCGTATCGGCACCAGCTCCAGGATGATCCGGTCATTGTGTTTTTTGGCACAGGAGGTAACCACGCCTTTGGGTTTGTTTACGGCAATGTAGACAAACGCCTTGTTTTGGCAAAGACAGACCGGTTTGCCGTCACAGACCACCTTATCCGTTTTCGGGTCTACCTGTGTCCCCAACATGGTGACGGTATCACCATTGACCTGTACGCGGCCGTCAACCATCAGTTTCTCTGCAGCCCGCCGGGAACACACCCCTGCTTTGGCCAGAAATTTCTGCAGCCGCATCGGGCCGTTATCAGGTTCAGGACCGGTAGTCGGCATTGATTTTGACATAATTTTCACTGAAATCGCAAAACAAAAAACTGTCGAAATATTTTCCCAGGTTCAGATCCAGAGTGATAGAGATATCTTTGGCTTTCATGACCTGTGCTGCCTGTACTTCCGCCTCTTTTCCCAGCCAGCGGCCCTGGATCACCAGGGGGACGGTATCAAAATACAGATCCATCAGATCCTGGTCCACCCTGGCACCGGAGCGTCCCGCCGCAGCCGTGATCCTTCCCCAGTTGGGGTCTTGTCCATAAATAGCGGTCTTTACCAGGTTGGAATGGGCTATGGCCTCTGCGGCCTTGAAAGCATCCTGTTTTGCTGCCGCACCTTTCACCGTGATCTGCACCACCTTGGTGGCCCCCTCCCCGTCTTTGACAATCTGCCTTGCAAGATTGCAGCAGACGTTTTCCAACAGCTCCTGGAACACGGCCAAAGAGGTTTCATTTTGAATAACAGCTCCGCCGGTGCCCCCGGCCAGGCATAACAGGGTGTCATTGGTGGAGGTGTCCCCGTCCACGGTGATGCGGTTGAATGATTTGTCACAGGCGGTGGTCAGTGCTGATTTCAGATCAGGGGCACTGATGTGCGCATCGGTGAGCACATAGGCCAGCATGGTGGCCATGTCCGGTCTGATCATGCCCGACCCCTTGGCAACACCTGCCATGTGTATGGT
>JAIVHE010000434.1 GCA_020201255.1 Desulfobacteraceae bacterium | reverse complement strand
TGCGGGGCAAGGCTTGGGTCCGGAAACCAGTACATGAGCTGGATCAGCATGGATGATACCCTGGGCGGTATCCTGCACATTCTGGAAAACCAGGCTGTCCAGGGACCGGTGAACCTGACGGCCCCCCATGCCGTGACCAACCGTGAATTTACCCAAACCCTGGGCAGGGTGTTATCCCGGCCGGCTTTTTTTGCGATACCCCGTTGGGTTGCCACCCTGCTCTGGGGAGATATGGGAAAAGAAACCCTGATGACCAGTGCCAGGGTAATGCCCAATAAACTGCTGGACGCAGGATTCGTGTTTCAGCATGAGACACTGTCACCCGCCCTCAGGCATCTGCTGGGCCGGTGACACCCGTGACCAGATAACCCATAACCAGATAACCCATGACCGGATAAAACGGATTGTTTCCATGACAGCGCCTTTGAAATTATTGTTTTCTTTTTTGATGATAACCGCCCTGATTTTCGGGTTTGTCCATATCTATTTTCCGTTGCAGCACTACAGCTTTGAGCGCCTGCACATCTTCTTGTTCAACCTGTGCACGGGCGGGTCCATCCTGCTCTACTACACCCAGGGACAAAAACAGGTGTCCGGTACGGTACGGCTGTTTTTTGCAGGTTCTCTGGTCTATGCATTTTCCGCATTTTTGCAGCTGTATCCGGTGACCCTTGTGGTGTCCTTTTTTTTGTGTCTGCTGGTGGAAAAGGTCCGGGCCGAAGCGTTTCCCTGGTTTCCCAAAGATTTTTTCCTAAAAGAGGTGCCTGTGTCGCAAAAATTTCACCATGCATCGTTGCTGTGCCTGTCCATCGGCATCGGCATGGCCTCTGTAGTAATCTTGAATAATGAATATTTTCAATGGGTCTTCATGGAAAAACTGGTACTGAATACCTTTTTTCTGGGGTTTTCCTTTCCCTTGTCTTTGATCACCTTGTCCCTTGTGTTTTCCATGCTCAAGGATATTGAAAAACTGTTTCTGACCTCGGGCATCGGTTTTTTGATTGTCACCGCCGTCACAGGGATTGCCTATATTTTTTTCCAGATGTCGGAATATTATGATCCTGAAAAAACCAAATGGCTGCTGCATCTGCATGTGTTCGCCTCTTTGTACGGGTGGAACCTGTGCGGTCTGGCCGTGATCTGCCGGTTTGATGATTTTCCCATCCAGCTGCATTCAGTTACGGTGATTTTCATTCACTGGCTCACCGCCATTGTGCTGGCACCGTTGGGGGTGTTTTACGGATGGTTTGCCATTCTGGCTATTATCGCGTATGCTTTTATTACACTTGTTTTGTTTTTCAGCAGCAACCACACAGAAAAGATTCCCAGATGAGCATTACCCGGGAAAATATCAGGCGGTTTTTCAAGCAGTTCAAACCCAGTGCAAAAGTATTGGTGATCATCAATGCGGATCCGGATGCCATTGCCTCTGCCATGGCGGTCAAACGCCTGTTGTGGCGCAAGGTGTCTGAAGTGGTCCTCGCCCATTTTAACCGCATCAGCCGGCCGGACAACCTGACGCTGATCCAGCTCACCGAACCCGGACTCAAGGACCTGGCTGAGGTAGACACGTCTGGATTTGATAATTATGTTATTGTTGATTCCCAGCCGGATCACAACGCGGCCTTTGCCGGTTTCGCCTATACCGCCATCATCGACCACCACCCGGTGTCCAGCCCGGAGGCGGCTTATTCGGATATCAGACCTGGTTACGGGACCTGTTCGACCATTCTCACCGAATATCTCAAATCCTGTAAGATCAAGCCGTCCGCCAAACTGGCGGCTGCCTTGATGATGGGTATAAAAACCGATACCGCAGACTTCACCCGCCAGTCAACCATCAAGGATATCCGGGCGTTTCAGCATCTGTACAAATTTGCGGACAACAATATCGTCACCAAGGTGGAGCGGGCATTTTATACGGATGAAGACCTGGATTTTTTGGGCACAGCCATCAAAAAGCGGCAGGTGGTCAACAACCGGGTTTTTTACCATGCCGGCAATATTGTCAAACCGGATGAACTGGTGGTGGTGGCGGATTTTTTTCTGACCATTGTCGGGATCAACTGGTCCATTGTTTCCGGGGTCATGGACCGAAAACTGATTGTTATTCTCAGAAACGACGGTCTGCGCAAAGGTGCGGGAAATACTGCCAAAGAAGCCTTTTCACAATACGGTTCCGCCGGCGGACACAAGACCATGGCCAGGGCGGAACTGTCACTTTATCTGATCCGAAAGGACACCGGCAGTGTGGCCAAAAAGGTCCTGGCTGACTGGATACTGGACAAGATTGCGAAAACCGCCGGCAAAAAAATTGAATAAACCATACAATCCCTTTCCCCCACATTCATAGCAGACCGGGAGAAACTGGTAATCAGTTAATCGTTGACAGTAAAAATGTCAACCTGTTAAGGTACGAGTTAATCAATTTGGTAGTTAAAATTAAAAAGGGAAGATATAATGTAGTTCTTGCAAAGCATCTGATTTTTTGTAAAGTTTTTTCAGGAGCAGAAGATGGAGGAAATAGATCTCAGAGGATTGAACATTGCGATTATGGGCGGCAGTTATCCTTGTAAAGAATTACTGCAGCTTCTTTTAAGTGACAGCTTGAAAGATCTTGACTGCAAAATTCTGGCAGTGGCGGATTCTTTCAGCAGGGTTAAAGGAATTGAATATGCCAAAGCCCATAAACTGTTCACGACCCATGACTACACTGACCTTTTTACAATTGAAAACCTTGATCTGATTCTTAAAATATCCCAGGATCATAAAGTCGCCGCCATTATCGAAAAGGCCCGACCTTTGAAAACCAGGCTGGTGAATATCGACCATTCCCGGGCCATGGCGCTGATCAGCCGGTTGAAAATTGAACAAGAAAAGCGTAAAATTCAGAAAGATATCAAACAAGGCAGAATAAATCAGGATAACCTTGAGAAGGTTTTTGAACAGTTCTCAGACCGCATGGCCCGGATTGCCGAGGAAAGAATAAGCCATTTTCAGAATGAAAGAGAAGACCTGATTACCATCGAAAATGAGCTGCACCAGATGATTCATGGCAGCATGATTCCAACCTTCATCATTAACAAAGACCATATCATCACCCATTGGAACCGGGCATGTGAAGAGCTGACCGGAATTAACTCCTATGAACTGGTGGGAACAGACAAGCAATGGAGTGCGTTCAGATCATCTAAAAGACCGACAATGGCGGATGTCATTGTCGGCGAGATGCCGGAAGAAGAGGTGAACCGATATTATGGCGACAAGTGGAAAAAATCAATTCTGATTAAAGAGGCATATGAAGCAGAAGAATTTTTTCCCCATCTGGGTGAGAATGGTAAATGGATATTTTTTACTGCGGCCCCCATCAAATCGGAAGAAGGCAAGGTTATCGGGGCCGTTGAAACATTAAGGGACAGCACCCAGGAAAAAAAAGACCAGGAAGAAATCAAGGCCCGGGATGAAAAACTGGCCCATTTATATGATCAGTACCGTATTCTTTTCAATAATAACCCCAACCCGATTTTCATTGTCGACAGTCGTACCCTGGAGATCCTGGATGTAAATAACAGTGTGGAGGATGATTACGGCTATTCAAGGGAAGAGATGATCGGCAAACCTTTTTTTGATGTGATGAATGCCTTGAGCATTGATGCTTCCTTCAGTCCGCAAATGGTCACGCTGTTCAAAGAAAAATCAAAATCGGCTCAACCCCACCGCCGTATGCCATGGAAGGAAGTGACCTTCAGGACAAAAACCGGAAATCATATTCCTGTCAGATATTCTACAAGCTTCCACCATAAAAATAACAAACTGGTCGGATGTGCATTTTTTTTCCATGATCTGACGGAAATCAAACAGCTTGAAAAAGAACTGGTCCAGTCCGAGAGGCAGGCGGCAATCGGCCAGACCATCAGCGGCCTTGCCCATTATATCAAAAATATTCTGATCGGGCTCAAGGGCGGCAGCTACGTCGTGGATATCGGACTGAAAAGAAAAAATATCAAAAAAATTGAAGATGGATGGCAAACCATTAAAACCAATATTGACAGAACATCCAATCTTGTCCAGAATCTGCTGACCTTTTCAAAGGAAAGAAAGCCTGCGTATGAATCCTGCTCTCCGAATGAGGTGGTCAAGGATGTGGTCAACCTCCTGGAAGGGCATGCAAAGAAACACAAAATAAAGATAATCCAGAATCTGGACAAGCGAATCGGGGAAATCAGAATGGATCCGGTAACGATTCACCGTTCTTTGTTGAACCTGATTTCCAATTCAATTGATGCCTGCCTGGAAGTAGAAGACCCGAACAGGTCATTGCAGATCTTTTTAAAAACATTCATTGAAAATGA
>JAIVHE010000133.1 GCA_020201255.1 Desulfobacteraceae bacterium | reverse complement strand
TACCCGGAAACCCTTCCGGCCATGATCATGAAAAATCATCTGGAAAAAATTCTGCCGGCAGGCAAAACCCCGGAAGAGATGGGGATCTGTTTTATACGGGCCGAGGCGGTTGTTTCTCTGGCCCGGGCCTTTGAAAAAAAGACGGCAGTGTTTGAAAAAGGCCTTACCCTCGTTGATAAAAATGGAGTTGGACACCGGATTACAGCGGTCATCGGAACACCGCTGAACCATATATTCCGTCAACTGGATATCCAAATCAACGATCTGGACCGCATTGTCATCGGCGGACCCATGCAGGGATTTGCCACATTTACCCCCCATCATCCGGTCACACCGGACATGGATACGGTGATGATCCAGGCCAGGGAGAACATACCGCCCCTGTTAGACAGCGCCTGTATCAACTGCGGCAAATGCATTGAGATCTGTCCGGCCGATATCCAGGTGAACCTGCTGATCCGGTTTCTGGAAACCAACCAGTATGAAGCTGCTGCAGATCAATGTGATCTTGAATCCTGCATAGATTGCGGATTGTGCGCCTATGTGTGCACGTCACAAATCCCGTTGAGCCAGTATATCCGGCTGGGTAAACTTGAACTGCGCAAACTGCGAATCGATGCATAAAGGGAGACTGTCCATGAATCACGCCAACCTCACCGTTTCCCATGCCCCGTTCTGGCATGACGGAGACAGTCTGTTTCAAAAAAATCTTAATTATATCCTGGCCCTTCTGCCGGCAGCCATTTACGGCATTCTTCAGTTTGGTGCCCCTGCCCTCGGGGTCATGGCCCTGTCTTTGTCCTTTGCCATGCTCTGGGAGCTTGTCTTCAATATCATATCAAAAAAGCCTCCCACCATCGGTGACCTGGATACGGCGGTCATAGGGTTGTTGTTCGGCATGATGCTGCCGGCAGTCACCCCCTGGTGGCTGATCCTGGTGGGCACATTTGTGGCGGTATTCATCGGTAAAATAATTTTCGGCGGGACCGGTTCCAATCCCTTTAATCCTGTCCTGGTTGGCATGGCAATACTCATGCTGTCCTGGAACAGCTTCTTTGATTTTGATACCGCATATGTGAACTATGAATTCGGATTTACCGCCCTGGCTCCTTTGGAAGCTGTCAAGGTGCAGGGTGCATCTGCTGCAGAGCTCTTTCCCTTAGGGAACCTGCTCATGGGCAAAGAAGTGGGAGCAGTAGGCGCCACATTCGGCCTGGGACTCATTCTTGGCGGTATCTACCTGATCCTGCGGGGTTATGCCCGGTGGGAACTGGCTGTATCCTTTATTGCCGGTATACTGGTTACTGCCTTTCTTTTTCATGCAGTGAGCCCGCAGAATTATGCCGGTCCCCTGTTTCATCTACTGTCGGGGTACACGCTTCTGGGCGCATTTTTCCTGATCACGGAAAGTACGTCTTCGCCGGTCAACCGGATTCCCATGTTACTTTACGGATTCCTGGCCGGATTCATGATCATCCTTATGAGAAATGTGGGAACGTATGCAGACGGAACCGTTCTGGCCATCCTACTGGCAAACCTGGTAACCCCGCTGGTGGATAATATCAGACCAAAAGCTCTGGGAAAGGACATGACCAATGCGTGAAATGATTAGCATGATAGTGGTATTGACCGTGCTGACCTCTGTTTCCGGGGGCCTTCTGGCAGCGGTCAAATCCGGTACTGAACTGAGAATCGAAGAACAGATATTAAAATTTCTACAAGCTCCGGCAATTGAATCACTGTTTTCCGATGTGACCAATGACCCCCTCAGGGAGCGCTTCAATCTGGATACAGCTGATAAAACCATCCAGGTATTCCCTGGAAAAATGCCGGACGGTTCTGTGGCTGTTGCCTTTGAAACCTTTGGCAAAGGCGGATACGGCGGAGATATTGGCTTGATAGTGGGCATTAATCTGGATTCGGATCAGTTGATAGGAGCCCGGGTCACCACCCATTCAGAAACACCGGGCCTGGGTTCCCGGGTCAAGGATGAACTGACCTTTGTTTCCCAGTTTGCCGACAAGCCGCTGGATGCCAATCTGGCATTAAAATCCGACAATGGCACCATCGATGCCATTTCCGGTGCCACCGTCTCCTGCCGGGCCGTCACCCGGGCCGCCATCCAGGCCCAGGAACTCTACAGGCAGCTCAAACCCGAAATCATCAAACAGATTCAATAAGGCACAATAAGGAGATAAACTCACATGGCACAATCTTTGGCTAAAGAATTCAAAAAAGGGCTATGGGCTGAAATACCTCCTTTCCGGCTGGTGCTTGGGCTCTGTCCGGTGCTGGCGGTGACCAAATCGGTGGAGAACGGTATCGGCATGGGGGTTGCCACCACTTTTGTTCTGGTATGTTCCAACCTACTGGTATCCCTGTTGCGGAATACGATCCCCCCCAAAGTGCGGATTGCCTGCTATATTGTCATCATTGCCACCTTTGTCACCATTGTGGAACTGGTCATGCAGGCATACACCTATCCTTTGTTCCTGAAACTGGGAATCTTCATCCCCCTGATCGTAGTTAACTGCGTCGTGCTGGGAAGATCCGAAGCTTTTGCCAGCAAAAACCCCCCGGTCATGGCGTTGGCAGACGGACTTGGCATCGGCATCGGGTTCACCCTGTCTTTGACCGCCATCAGTGCGGTCCGGGAATTTATCGGAGCCGGCAGCATCACCGTCTGGGACGGGAGCCCGTTGTTTGCCATGCCAGACTGGTTCATTCCTCTCTCCTTTATGGTGGAAGCACCCGGCGCGTTTGTGGCCTTAGGACTTATGCTGGCCGGTATGAACCTGATTGGTAACAAATAAGGAGTTGTGACCCATGGAATTTTTTGAACTCGCCATCGGCAGTATTTTCATCAACAATATCATTCTGGCCCAGTTTCTGGGCATCTGCCCCTTCATAGGAACATCCAAAAAAATGGAAACTGCCGTGGGCATGGCCATGGCTGTGGTGTTTGTCATGGTGATGGCCGGGATGATCACCTGGTCGGTGGACACATTCCTGCTCAAAACCCTGAATGTGGAATATCTGCGTACCCTTTCCTTTATTCTGGTTATCGCTTCTCTGGTCCAGTTTGTGGAAATGTTTTTGAAAAAAATGATCCCCGGTCTGTATGCCGGCCTGGGGATATTTCTTCCCCTGATCACCACCAACTGTGCCGTCATGGGTGCCTGTCTGCTGAACATCGGCAATGAGTACCACCTGTTTGCCGGAGTCAGAGAGCGCGTCAACCTGGGACGGGTGCCCAAACCGTTGCAGGACACTTCCATAGGCCTTGTCACCGCCGGTATCATTGCGCTGACTTTCACCTCTTTCAGGGGGATGGTATAAAAGCCGCAGGGGGAAACCATAAGCCCGTTTAAAAGCAGCATAAAGATTCTTGCGGGATTCTTTGTGGCCGGAGGTCTGATTTTGGGTGGTGGGGGAGTCTGGGCATGGAAAATGCTCCACACGCCCTGTTCAGAAGACAACACGCAGATTGTCTTTACCATCCATCCAGGTCAGCACCTGAAACAAATCGCCGGTGCCCTGGAATCCCAAGGCCTGGTATCGGATGCGTTGCTGTTTACCCTGTATGCCCGGTATAAAAAAGCCGGCACCCGGCTTCCGGCCGGTGAATATCTTCTGCGGGCAAACCTTGCACCGGTTCAGATCCTGGAGCAGCTTGTAAAAGGAAAGGTCAAACTATACCGGCTTACGATTCCCGAGGGTCTGAACATGGATGAAACAGCAGCCCTCATAGCAGAGGCAGGTTTCTGCGACACAAAAACATTTCTGGATCTGTCCACTGATCCGGAATTTATTGATCACCTTAATATCCCTTCCCATACCCTGGAAGGATTTTTATTTCCCGAGACCTATTTTTTTCCGAAAACAACCCCCTGCCGCCAGGTGATTACAAAAATGGTGGATACTTTTTTTACCGTGTTCACGCCCCGGTGGCAGGAACGCACAAAAACACTGGGATTTACCCTCAAAGAAATCGTTACCCTGGCATCCATGATTGAAAAAGAGGCCGGAGTTGCTTTTGAACATCCCCTGATCGCCTCGGTATTTCACAACCGCCTGGAAAAAAAGATGCGCATGGAAAGTGATCCCACGGTCATTACTGTTTCCTGCCCAGAGCGATTATCTGTTTTTTGTATCCAAAAACGACTCCACCCATCATTTTTCCAAAACCCTGGCAGAGCATAACCGGGCCGTACGAAAATACCAGTTGAACAAGTAAAACAGCCGGTCTTATCTCTTTATCTCAGTCATCAAACTGGTGTAAATAAACGATGACAGCCCCTGATCTGGATTTTTTTTTGCGTTCCCATGCAAACCCCAACACGATGTCCCGGGCTTTTAATTTCTGGAGCAAATCCTCGATCATATCCGGTAATACAGGCCCCAGTTCGGAATGCAGTCCTTTGCCCACAATGATGCGGACCGTAAAATATCCCTGGTATTTGCAGGCGGTCAAAAAAGAACCGGCCTTTTGTTCAGCCGCCAGTACGGTATATCCATGAAGATCCAGATCCTTTTCCGGCGGGGGATACCGCTTGATTCTCTTGTGGTATGGCATGGGTTTGGGGGAAGGCCTGGCAGGCTGATTCTCCGGCCGGGACAGATAGGCTTTCAAAAGGGCGGGGAAATCTTCTGATTCAGATGCCACCGGGTCGGATGCACAAACCGCTTTGTCCACCACCGGCAGGCCGTGACGGTTCACCTGACCGGGGCAGGTGGTGCCGGACCGGCTGTATTCCAGATCTTTTTTTTGGGTGAATACCTGTAAAAAATCATCATCTGATTGTAATTTTGGTGGTTTGTATTTTCTTTTTTTCCCCATATCAGGTGTGGATTCTATCCCATATATCCCTGTTTTTCAAGAGAGACATATCTGTTTGTGTATTTGACTTTCCCCCCCCTTCCTGCTATTGTCGGATGCATGAAAATTGGCAGCATTGTTGAATACATTGATCAACAAAAAATCATAGCAGCGGTAATCTTAAGCGAGAAAAAAGGCAAGCTCAAATTACTCAATGAAAACAGCCGGGAAGTCAGCTTTTCTGAAAAAAGACTTGCCCATATATCACAGTTGTGCCTGGACACCGGCCAGTCCAGAAACTATCTGATAAACCACCTGCAAGCGGTAACTGAAAACCGCAGAAAACTGTCTGAAACAATCGATATCAAAGAATTATGGGAGATCCTTCATGAAGAATCCGGTGATATTGATATTGCCACCATGACCCTGTTCTGCTTTGACCCGCCCTTGACCCCCGACCATGAAGCCGCTGTTATCCGGGCTTTTTTCAATGACCGGCTGTATTTTAAATTCAACCGGATTCTGTTTGCACCCTTTACCCCAGAACAGGTGGCAGCCAAAAAAAAGCAGATCAAAGAAGCGGAAAAAAAAGAACGCCTGATTCAAAAAGCGGTGGCCTGGCTCAGTGCCATGCAGGCAGAATCATCTGATCCCGGCCCCGGTCCTTGTGACCCGGAAATCCTGGATATTCTCAAAGCCTATTACCTGTTTGGAAATGATGCTGAAAATGCCCCCATTGCCAGACAGATGATCAAAAATGCAGGTCTGGGATCACCAGACCCCTTATTCGACATTTTTGTCCGATCAGGAGTCTGGCATCCGGATGAAAATATTGATCTGTTGTCCATGGCGGTTCCCACCGCATTTCCCCAACAAGTATATGACGCGACCAAAAGACTTGCTGTACAACACACCGGTATTTTCCATGATCCGGTTCGCCGGGATTTGACCCATATCCCCATGATAACCATTGACGGACAATCCACCCTGGATTATGACGATGCCATCAGCCTTGAGAATACGGAACAAGGATACCGGCTGGGAATCCATATTATTGATGTGGGGGCATATATCACATCAGGAGATCCCATAGATTTGGCTGCCCGGCAGCGGGCAAGTTCCATTTATATGCCTGATGACAAACTGCCCATGCTCCCGCCCAACCTGTCCGAGGACCTGTGCAGCCTAAAGCAGGGAGAAGTCCGGCCCGGTATCAGCACACTGGTGCAGATGAACCGGTTTTTCGAAATCATTGATGTTACAATCGTTGCCAGCATCATCCGGATTCACCAGCAGATGAGCTATACCGAGGCCAATCTTTTGAATGGAAAAGATGACCCTATCACCAGCCTGCATAAAATTGCCACATTGCTGCGGGAAAAACGTCTCAAA
Source organism: Desulfobacteraceae bacterium (assembly GCA_020201255.1). Lineage (GTDB taxonomy): Bacteria > Desulfobacterota > Desulfobacteria > Desulfobacterales > Desulfobacteraceae > Desulfotignum. The sequence continues at coordinate 1,715 of JAIVHE010000133.1, read as the reverse complement.
GCCGGTGCGGTTCAGATCACCCTTCCGGAGGTCAATGTATGGCTGGAGCCCGGCGGTGAAATTCGCTATGCCAAGATTGACCGGGAAAACCCGTCCCGGATGCTGGTGTCGGAAATGATGATTTTTGCCAATTCTTTGATGGCAAACTTTCTTGCCGACCATAAGATGCCCGGGGTGTTCCGATCCCAGCCCCCACCGGGCCAGCGGCTGTTCAAGGGTGTTGAAACCGCTCTTCTGCCCAATCTGATGCAGCGCAAACATTTGAGCCGGGCTGTTATCAGCACCAACCCCCAGCCCCATTCCGGATTGGGAGTCACGGCCTATGCCACTGCCACTTCTCCCATCCGGAGATACCATGACCTGCTCACCCAGCGCCAGATAAAGGCGGGATCATTACAATATTTTGCTCAAGGAATTCATGATAGAGGCAAAACTTCCCTCTTCAGGACTCAAACTCAAAACCGGGGACATCCTCCAGGTCACCATTCAGCATGTTGATGCCCGGCGGAACCAGCTGTCTTTGTTTGCTGTCTGATATTTTCCTTACCTGATTCAATGTTTAAAGCTCCGCTGTCCTGTGAATACCATGGCGGCATCATATTCATTACACGCCTGGATGGACTGGTGGTCATTCATGGATCCCCCCGGCTGAATCACCGCCTTGACCCCCTGGCCGAGCCCCACATCAATGCCGTCCCGGAATGGAAAAAACGCATCTGACACCATGGCAGCACCTGCCAGCCCACCTTTTTCCCGGGCCACATCTGCTTCTATTTCCCGTTTTTTATCCCCATCGGCCAAATCGGCAAATGACTGGTTACAGCGCTCAAAACAATATCGGTCCGCCAGTTTGCGGTACGCCTTGTCCACCGCGATCTGGGCCACTCCCACCCGGTCCTGTTCACCGGTGCCGATCCCGACAGTCACATTGTCCTTGACATAAATTACCGAATTGGAGGTGATGCCGGACTCCACCAGCCATCCGAATAACATGTCCTCATATTCCCGGTCCGTGGGCTGTCGGTTCACCGCAAAGGTTTCTTCCTTGAACCGGGCAGTAGCCGGTATCACATCCTCTCTGGTCAACGTCTTTGGCACAAAGGACCACTGGGCCACAATTCCACCGTCCATCAGGCTTTTAAAATCCACCACCCGTTCCCCGATAAATGCCTGGAGACGATCCATGGCATGGATGCGGATCACCCGCAGGTTTTTTTTGGCCCCCAGAATATCCATGACCCCTTCCTCGAATTCCGGGGCCACCACCACTTCGGCATACTGGGAGGCAATGGCCTGTGCCGTTGCCTTGTCCACGGCCCGGTTCAGTCCGATGCATCCCCCGAATGCCGCCACCCGGTCCGCCATATAGGCCCTGGAATAGGCTTTTTCCAGGGTATCTGCCCGGGCCGCACCGCAGGGGTTGTTGTGTTTGACAATCACGGCACAGGGGGTGTCGGTGAAATACCGCAGGATGTTCAGACAGTTGTCTGCATCCGTCAGATTGGTTTTGCCCGGATGCTTGCCGGACTGAAGCAGTTCAATATCAGATACCAGGTGCCGGCCCGGCTGAATGGTCCGGGCATCCCCCAGGGCCAGATTGCCGTTGACCAGCCGGTACAAGGCTGCCTCCTGGCCCGGATTTTCCCCGTACCGAAGGCCTTTTTCAACCCCGTCAATGACCCAGGACACTTTTTCGTAAAACAGGGTCTGGCGTT
>JAIVHE010000132.1 GCA_020201255.1 Desulfobacteraceae bacterium | reverse complement strand
GGAATATCGGGCCGGATCTTGATTAATTTTTCAGCCAGGTTCGCACCGGTCATCTTGGGCATGGTCATATCGGTGATAACCACATCAAAATAGCCGGGGTTCAGTCTAAACATTGCCAGGGCATCTTCCGGGTCCGACTGGGTTTCAACCCGATAATCAAAGGATGTCAGTGCTTCTTGGGCCATCTGTGTAATGCTCTCTTCATCATCCACAAAAAGGATTCTCTCGGTGCCATGGGAAGATGCCTCCATGGATTTTTTCTTTTTCTCAGGTTGTCCGTCCACCATCGGCAAAAGCATCGTAAACACGGCTCCTTTTGCCGGCCGATTTTGAACGGTAATGGCGCCATTGTGATTTTTAACCAGGGAATAAACAACCGCCAGTCCCAACCCTGAACCCTTTCCAACTTCCCGGGTGGTAAAATATGGATCAAAAAGACGGGCCATGATGTCAGAATCAATGCCCGGGCCGTTGTCACTCACCGAAATCTCTGCATAATCTCCGGCCGGACAGGCTTCTACCGCCCCTTCGGCCAGCGTCCGGGTTCCCACCTTGATCTCAAGAAGGCCGCCTGTCTGTTCCATTGCCTGGGCTGCATTGGTAGATAGATTCATCAGAATCTGGCCGATCTGGATCTTATCCGACAGAATCCTCACCTCCCTGTCGGGAAAATCGGTATGAATGTCAATGGTGGTTGGAATTGATGCGCGCAACAACGGTAGTGATTCTTTGATGACAGAAACCGCATCTATGGGGATTTGTTCCTGCCTGGCGGTATGGCTGAAGCTGAGGAGCAGCCTTACAATTGCTGATGCTCTAAAGGCAGCAGTCCTGATCTTTTCGAGTTTGGGATAGACCGGGTGCCGATCTGTGAAATCTAAAAATGCCAGATCAACATTTCCAAGAATTATGAAAAGGATATTGTTGAAATCATGGGCAATGCCGCCGGCAATGGTGCGGATGGACTCCATCTTATGGCGCTGATGAAGCTGTATCTGCAGCGCTTGTTTTTCCTTTTCCATTTGTTTGCGTGCACTGATGTCAATGATCACGGTCCGGTATTGTTCCGATCTGCCGCTTTGATAGGAAATCTCAGTGCTTTCCAGTTGTACATCCAATGGGGTGCCATCCCTTTTTCTCATGCGCAATTCACATATCTGCCGTGTTTTTAATTCGGCAAGGGCCCTGATATGCTGGTAATAAATATCTTGATCTTCAAACAGAATATAACCGGAAAAAGCCTGGTTGATCAGAGAACTTCTTTGTGTTGACAGCATATCAGCCAGGGTCAGGTTGGCAGTGAGGATCACGCCTTTTTTATCTGAACAGATGTATCCCACGGGGGTAAAATCATACAGATCGGTATAGCGTTTTTTAAATTCCATCAGCTCCTGCTGGGAGCGATGCAGTTCCGCGTTCTGCAGTTCCAGTTCCACCTGAAAGGTCTGCAGTTCATGAATCAATTCAAGGGGATCCTCAACAACCGTCAGCGGACTTACAAATTCTTTATTTTTCATCAATTCTTCCGCCTGTCTGCGCAACTGATTGAATTTTTCATGAATAGTATTTTTTTTGTTCCTGTGCGGCATTGTTGATATTTGCGGCATTGGCGCTCCTTTCTTTTTGTTTATCTGCATCTCTAGGATAACCCCAGTGTCAGTGAGAGTCAACAAAACAGAAAAGCACAAAATAACCAATTTATCGCCTATATAAAATAGGCTTTATTCCAGAGTTGAAAGAAAGGAGCGAAGATTTACTTTTTTGTTTTTCAATCCTGTTTTTGTTCTGATATTTTCGCGATGACGGGATATGGTGTGTATGGAGCTGTTCAAAAGTTGCGACATTTCTTTATTGGTTTTGCCGGATTTAATCAGGTTTGCAACATGAATTTCCGTGGGCGTTAAATTCACCAGTTTATCGGATAATTGTTTTGAAAAAGGAGAGATGATATTTTTCAGTTCCGATTCCAGAAGGTTTATCATCTCTTTCTGGCTTTCCCGGGTAAGGCTTTTTTTCAGATGATCAATAATGGGGGCAAGAATCAGTTTTTGATTGGCAAAGATCTTGTCTCCGATTTCAATTTTATCCTCTTCTCTTTTTTGTAACAATATTTTCAAGGTGGTGTTCATGTCTACCAAGTCAGCTGTTCTTTCCCTTATTTTCTCATCAAGCATTATCTTGATCTCTTCTTGTTTTTGTTCATTTTTTTTCCGCTGTGTTATGTCCTTGGCAATCTCCAGACGAACCAGCCGGCCGTCTGTCCACGGAACCGCAAGACTGCTCAGTTCATGCCATCGATCAGATCCCTTGTCGTAAAATTCCCAGATGCAGGGCTCTGTAGGATTACCGGCCTTATCCACCAACGTGTCGTTGTTGCAGATTTCACAGGGTCCGGTCTGTTTTCCATGGATGGAGGCCCAGCAGATCTGACCGGTCAGGTCTGCTTTGTGCTTTTTTTTCATGTACGTGTTCATAAAAAGGATCTCATAGGAGATCATATCGGCAACGTAGACACAGGATTCAATTCTGTTCAAAACCGATTCCAATTGATGCCTGCCGTATTTGAGCAAACGCTCGGTGTGTTTTCGATCGGAAACGTCGATGATTACGGTGCGGTACCGGGCTTCCCCCTGGCAAAGCTCTGGGATAGCCGTGCTTTCCAGTTGTACATCCAGAAAGGACCCTTCCTTTTTTTTCATTTTCAGGTCACAGGTCTGCCGTTTTTTTGATGCAAAAAGCGTTTGCAGGTGCAGGTAATAAATATCCTGGTCCCCGGGAAGAATATGGTCGGAAAGCGGCCGGTTGACCAGAGCGCTTCTTTCTGTTGCCAGCATCCGGGCCAGGGTCAGGTTGGCATCGAAAACTTTTCCCTTTGCATCCATGGTGACATATCCCACAGGCGTAAAATCATACAGCTGGGTATAATGGATTTTAAATTCCATCAATTCCTGCTGGGCGAACCGAAGCTCATCATTCTGCAATTCGAGTTCCACCTGAAAGGTCTGGAGTTCATGAATTAATCGAAGCGGATCTTCAACCCCGACCGGTATCTTAGAAAAACCGGGTTTTACCATCAATTCTTCCGCCTGGCGGCGCAATGCATTGAATTTTTCTTCGGCTGTTTTATTGTGCATCCCGGATGATCCTTTCAATGGTGACGACCCCGTTGATCATATCTTTTTCATCCCGCAGCGCCAGGACCATCACCCAGATCTTCAGCGTTTTACCTGTCCGGTTCACCCGAAAGGTTTCAAGGCTGTCAAACAATTTACCGGTAAATGCATTGTCTATTAATGTTTGAGACTCCTGGATCTTATCTTCCGGTATCATATCCCTGATATTCATTTTCAGGGCCTCGGATTCCGTATACCCGTACATATTCACGGCACCCTGG
>JAIVHE010000433.1 GCA_020201255.1 Desulfobacteraceae bacterium | reverse complement strand
ACCGACATCAACGCCTTGGCCGATGAATATTTGCGGTTGGCCTACCACGGCTTGCGGGCAAAAGATAAAAGTTTCAATGCTGACTTTAAAACGGATTTTGATGAGTCGCTACCTAAAGTAAATGTCATTCCGCAGGATATTGGTAGGGTTTTGTTGAATTTGATAAACAATGCGTTTTATGCCTGTACTGAGCGAAGTCGAAATGCGGTTTCAGACCCGGCAAAACAAAATGAAAACGGATACAAACCTGAGGTTTCTGTCACAACCAAAAAGCTGAAGGAAAAAATTGAAATCAGGGTAAAAGATAACGGTAATGGGATTCCGGAAGAAATTAAAAACAAAATTTTCCAACCATTCTTCACCACAAAACCCACTGGACAGGGGACAGGGCTTGGGTTGAGTTTGAGTTACGATATTGTGAAGGCGCATGGCGGAGAGTTGTCCGTGAGGACTCCTTCGGAGAAGTTGGAAACTTTTGAAGGTCGGGGAACGGAGTTTATTATTCAAATCCCATTAAAAAACGGTGAATTATGAAAATACTTTTAGTAACGTTTACACTTTTTATTTGCATACAACTCCTTGCACAGCAAATAAGCACATCAGATTTGAAGGATTTTAATCCCAGGTTTGAGGTTTTTAATCTTCCAGGAGATATTTTTGGGAACAGTGTACAGGGAATGGTGCAGGATAATTCAGGTTTCCTCTGGTTTGCCACGCAGGGAGGGTTGTTTCGCTACGATGGACAAAACTTTGTTGCGTATCGACATGATGGCAATAATCCGAATTCGTTGGCAGCCGATTATATTGAGTCTTTATTTCTTGATTCCAAGGGCTTGCTCTGGCTAACGCACTGGCAGGCTGGAGCGTTGACTGCTTTCGATATCGAAAGGGGGGTTTTTAAAAGATATCAGCATGATCCGGATGATCCTGAATCATTAAGCGGCAATGTATTAAGTATTGTTGCAGAAGACCACCAGGGCTTTATCTGGATTGGCGGGGAGCTCGGGCTTGACCGGTACGATCCTGAGACCGGAATTTTTAAACGTTTTCAGCATGATCCGGATAATCCGAACTCGCTTTCTTACAACAGGGTCAGGGCGCTTTATGTCGATAAAACGGGTACGCTTTGGGTTGGAACGGGGTTTCCGTGGGATGCCGAATCCAGCGCAGGCGGATTAAACAGATATCATCCTGAAGACGAAACGTTTACGCGGTATCTGCATGACCCTGAAGATTCCACCACGCTGATCAACAACAAAGTCAGGTCGATTCTGGAAGACAGCCGGGGCAATTTCTGGATTGGTACGGCCGGCGACGGTTTGCACCTGATGGACAGGGAAAAGGGCACGTTTCAACGTCTGCTCAACGATCCTTCAAACCCTGAAAAATTATCAGGCCCATGGCTGCCAGGAACCGTTCCGGCTTTTGCTGATTATTCCACACACATTTCTTCAATTTTCGAAGACGATGAAGGGAGAATCTGGATCACCGCTTTTCCCGGTGGACTTAAAATATTTGATCCGGTTTCGGGGATTACCCGGCATTTTAAAATGGGCAGCGGTACAGACGAACTCACCACCGACTTTCTTTGGCAGACTTATCAGACAAGTGACGGAACTCTTTGGATTACATCCGGTGGCGACGGCCAGACCGTTTTCAAGGTAAAACAGTTTGACGACCTGTTTCCCTTTTTTGACATCCCATTGAGTGAAGATAACGTAAGATCTCATGGGATAATAAAGGACTGGGCGGGTAATATTTGGATAGCGCGCGGCGCTTCTCTCGAACACATAGATCGCGTTACCGGTTCGAGAACAGTCATTACGCTTGGCAATACGCAGCAACCTGTTACAAGCATTTGGGGATTAACACTGGACAGGGAGGGATATCTATGGGCCGGAACAAACATCGGACAATTTCGTGGAGATCCCGAAACGTCCGTTTTCCGGTTATTTAAACCGCCAGGGATTTCAGATGAAATTCCGCAGGCTTTTTGGAGCCCTTTTTTACATTCCAGTACAGGCCATTTCTGGTTTGGGAGCTGGGATTACGGCCTTTTTCGATACGACCCCGTAACAGATGAGGTTGTAAACTATGCACACAATCCCAACGAACCAAACAGCCTCGGCGGGAATATCGTCGGGTCTATTTACGAAGATGAGATGGGATATATCTGGGTGGGAGGAGGTTCTCCGTTTAACGATATACTAAATCCATTGTTTTTGGACCGGATAAACTTACAAACGAACAGGATAGAACGATTCTTTGATGCAAACAAACAGTCTGGCATGGTCTCGGATATCACAGAAGATAATGACGGCACCATTTGGTTTATAGACTGGATACATGGTTTTAAAAAATTAAATCCCGCGACAGGTATTTTCAAATCATTCACTCCCTACAACAGTCTTTTGCCTTCCGGCTATCTGTTATCCCTTGTAAACTCCGGCGATGGAAAACTATGGCTAAGCGACCAGAGTTCAATCATTGAGTTTGATCCGGAGACTGAAATAATGTCGGTTTTTAATCAGAACAGAGATATCAGAAATGCATATGACCATTTCAAGAGCGGATTTGCAGCTGATGACGGGGAACTATTTTTCAGCCGGAAAGGGGGTTTTCATGCCTTTTACCCGGATCAGATTTTACAACAAAGAAATATCAGGTTGCCTGATATCCGTATAACCGGCTTCCAGATGCTTGGCGATCAAAATCCATCTGCAGCATTTGAATTATTTGAGAAACCGGTCTGGCAAACTGAAGCCATCCGATTGGCACACGACCAGAATTTATTTGCGTTATCGGTTGCTCTTTTTGATTTCTATGGCGCCTCATCGAATCAGTTGCAGTTTATGCTCGAAGGCTATGACAGGGTTTGGCGTAATGATATACGTGAAGGGGAAACCTCTCCCTACATTAATGTTCCACCGGGAGAATATACGTTCAGGGTGCGGGGAGCCAACAGTTTTGGAGTCTGGAATATGGAAGGTGCCAGCATGGGCATCACCATCCTGCCGCCCTGGTGGAAAACCTGGTGGTCTTATGCACTCTACTTGCTTGTATTGATTTTTGGTATTTGGTGGGTTCATAAATTTCAGAAAGAAAGAACCATAAGAATGGAACGCGAGAAATCGCGTGAGCGGGAACTTCTGCAGGCCCGCGAAATAGAAAAGGCTTACACAGTACTCAAAGCCACCCAATCGCAACTCATTCAATCCGAAAAAATGGCTTCGCTTGGCGAACTCACTGCCGGCATTGCCCACGAAATACAAAATCCGCTCAACTTCGTCAATAACTTTTCAGATTTGAATATAGAACTTATCGATGAACTAAAGGAAGAATTGGCATCCCGATTGCTATCGGGAGGCAATACGCAATTGGCAAATGAAATTGCTG
>JAIVHE010000432.1 GCA_020201255.1 Desulfobacteraceae bacterium | reverse complement strand
TCTTTGAGATATTCATACCCGTGGGCACACATATCTTTGAAAAAAACGCTCTGGTTTTGCGCGGATGTTTCAATGTGGGCTTTGATGCCGGTATAGTCGGTAGGATGGTTCGGGTCCACATACTGCTGGTCGATGGTGGCCTCGTCCTTATGCACATAATACAGATAAGAAAAGGGTTCATGCAGGATCTGCAAATCTTTTCTTTCCATCATGACCCGTTCAAACGCCGTTGAAATGGATCGGGGATGGGTCCACAAAGCGATGATTGCATTCATATATTTTTCCTTTGAAAAGGGTGAACTCATTATAATAATTCATAAAAACCGTTAACTGTATCAGTATTACCCAGATAGCATGCGAATTCAACCATGGAGAACCACCCTTACATCGCATGTCACCGTCTACGTGATTTTTATGGTCCGGATGGCGGGTTTTTCACAAAATATCCCCGGTATGCAGCGTTTTGCTGTGAATACCAGGAACCAATCAAAAAGACACGGAGGGTTCTTCTGGAAAAAAGAGGATGAATTTTTTTACGATGAAAACAAGGTCAGTGCAAGAGATACAGGAAAAACCGCCGTCATTTTTTCAGGTGAAAAATAAATTTATTTGCTGCCAGCAGCACAAGATACACCGTCCCGCACAATACAATAATGGTGGGACCTGAAGAAAAACTCAGGCTGTAGCTGATCCCAAGGCCGGTCCAGGTAAATGCGGCACACAAGATCACGGAATACAGCATCATTTCCCACAGGCGCCGGGCATAAAACCCGGCAATGGCCGGGGGAATGGTCAACAGGGCGATGACCAGGACAATGCCCACAATGCGTACCAGCAATACCACGGTCAGGGCGGTGAGCACCAGAAGAAACAGATAGAAAAAGGTGGTGTTAATTCCCCGAAGTAACGTAAATTCATTGTCAAAGCAGACCCCGAAAAACCGGTTGAAAAACAGGACCACTACCCCCACAATCAACATATCCAGGCAGATCACAAAAATCAGGTCCCTGTGGGAGATGAGCAGAATATCCCCGAATAGATAGGAACTGAGGTTGAAATATCCCGGGGTCCTGTCGATGAACAGAATACCGCAGGCCATGCCCACGGCCCACAGGGTGCCGATGATGGTGTCTTCCCGTTCTTTGGCATGGATGCTCACCAGGCCCACCACCAGGGCGGATACCACTGCCGCCAGAACCGCTCCGAGGATTGGGTCGAACCAGGAGATCCCCATTCCCACCTGGAGATACAGGGCCAGGCCGATGCCGCCGAACACGGAATGGGAAATGGCGCCGGCCAGGTAGCTGATGCGCTTGATGGTGACAAAGGTACCGATGATGCCAAAGGCAATGGAGGCCAGTCCTCCCATGGCCATGGCATAGGCCAGAAAGCGGTTGTCCGGGTCCACAAGGGCCTGGAAAAATTCAATCATTGCAATGGCCTTCTTCACTGCACCGGTGGTCATGGCGGACCATTTTCAAATCTCCGTAGTAGATATCCTTGATCATGGTGCCTTCCACCAGGGTGGTGGGATGGAACACCACCTGACGGTTCACGCAGATAACGGTTTTTACGTATTTGGACACAAATCCCAGGTCATGGGAGACAACCAGGATGGTCATGTCCCGGTTCAGGTCCTGGAGAATGGAAAACAGGTTTTCCTCTGTCTCATGGTCCACATTGGCAGTGGGTTCGTCCAGCAAAAGGATATCCGGTCTGCCGCACAAGGCTCTGGCAATAAGCACCCGCTGCTTCTGTCCGCCGGAAAGTTCATGAAAACCTGTGCCGGCAAACGCTGCCATGTCCACAGTTTTAATGGCGGAAAGGGCCTGGTCCCGGTCCTTTCGGGAAAACCAGAACGTACTTTTTTTCAGGCGGCCCATGAGCACCACATCCAGCACAGTGGCGGGAAAGGTCATGTCCAGGTGTGCATACTGGGGCATATATCCCAAGCGCTCTCTGGCCTTTTCCGGAGAGGTGCCAAGCACCTGTATATCCCCTTTGTCCGGCTGAATCAGTCCCAGGAGCAGTTTCAGCAGGGTGGTTTTTCCCCCGCCGTTGGGCCCTACAATGCTGGCAAATTCCCTGTGGGGGATGGTGAGAGTAACGTTTTCAAGGATGGGCTGTTTTTTATAGGCAAATGAGACATTGTTCAGGCTGATGTCGGTTTTCATGGCCGTATCCTTATTTGTTTCAGGGGGCACTGCTTTTGGACCATATAAATATCTTTCATAACAGAACGTCGTTATTTGTACACGAGTTTGAAGCAATTGTCAAAACCGGGTGGAAAGAAGATACAGACGCCCGGGATGTTTTTGAAATCCGTTGCCAGGGAAAAGATTTTCGTGTATTTTGTCCAGATTTGGGAAAACGCAGATGCTTTGTATGAAAGCCGTCAGTATTCCGTTATCAGTAAAAAATTACAAATTTTTACCCTGCTGGTGACTACCGGCTAACAGCTTTCATTTGTTGTTGTACGCGTCAGGGCATGGCCGTTATTGAAGGAGAATTCATGAAAGATGCAGAGATGACCGGCAAGGCAAGCATGTTCACGGTGTTTCTCTGTGTGCTGTTCGGCTGTAACACAGTGGCCATAAAAACCGGTTTTACCGGTCTGGGACCGTTCACCTCTGCCTTTATCCGTTTTAGCATTGCTGCGGTTACCTTGTTTTTATGGGCGCGCTTCCGGCAGATTCCCCTGGCGATGACCGGAAACCAGATCCGTCTGCTGTCCCTCCATTGTGTGCTGTTCACTTGCCAGGTGGGGCTTTTTCACCTGGGGCTTGCCAGAACCACCGCTTCCCATGGCGCCCTCATAGCCAATGTGCTTCCTTTCCTGGTATTGATTTTGGCGCATTTTTTTATTCCCGGAGACAGGATCACCTGGCGCAAAGGCATGGGGGTGACCCTGGGGTTTCTCGGCGTGGCGCTTCTGTTCATGGATGAACCGGATCTGGGTACCGATCTGAAAACCGGAGATATCATTGTCCTGGGCGCGGTGCTCTCATGGTCTGTATCTGCGGTGTATCTCAAGCGGATCATTGAGTCGTTCAATGCCATCCAGGTAACGTTTTATCCCATGATTTTTGCGATCCCTTTTTTATTTACAGGCAGTCTGATCTTTGATCATATCATGGTCATACAGGTAACCCCTCTGGTTGTCACTGCCCTTTTGTTCCAGGCGTTTGCCACAGGTTCTTTTGGATTTGTGGCCTGGAACAGCATGCTGCAAAAATTCGGTGCATCCTCTTTGTATTCTTTTATTTTTATTATTCCGGTGGCAGGGGTGGCAGCCGGGGTGCTCCTTCTGGACGAGCCGGTCACCCGCCATCTGCTGGCCGCCATATCCCTGATCGTGACCGGGATACTGGTGGTGAATATCCGGCGCAAAAAAAAGCCCCCGGT
>JAIVHE010000431.1 GCA_020201255.1 Desulfobacteraceae bacterium | reverse complement strand
GATCATACTTGCAAAGGAGGTTTTGCCTCTGGTTTCTTTTTTGCCGGCTGTGCTGTTTGATACACAACCGGACAAAAAAACAGATGCAACAGTGATGACACTGGCACCGGAGGTCTCAAAAGATGCCCTTAAAACAAAGACAACAAAGATCATACAGGCTGATCCTGAACATCTGGACCTGGAAGAGGCTGATATTGTAGTGGCCGGGGGCCGGGGTGCGGGCAAGGATGAAGCATTCGATATTATTCACCGGCTGGCCCGGGTCATCGGCGGAACTGTAGGTGCAACCCGGCCTATTATTGACTGGGGAACCCTGCCCTATGAGAGGCAGATCGGCAAAACCGGCAAAACCGTTGCTCCCCGGCTGATTATCAACTGCGGCATTTCCGGTGCCAATGAATACACTGCCGGAATCGAAAAATCACAAAGGACAATTGCCATTGACCAGAACCCAAAGGCCAGGATTTTCAGATTTGCCGACCTGGGAGTGGTCGGTGATGTCCATGAAATCCTTCCGCTGTTGATAGAGCAGATAGAGCAGATAGAGCAGATAGAGGAACTCAAAAATGAAACATAGAATACTGCCTGTGATTGGATATTGTTTTTTTGGGCTGTTCTTTTTGACCGGAATCTTTGCCCTGGCATCTGCTTCCCAGGACGCGCAAGGATACACGGCAGATGATTGTATGGAATGCCACAGCGCAGGAAATGGTGAAAGCATTCTTGAGATTTCGATTGAAAATTTTGACGATTCCGTTCACGGCCGGTCCGTCACCTGCATAGAATGCCATACAGGGATAACCGGAGAAGACCATATGGACGGTGAAGGTGTTGACCGGGTGAATTGCAGCGGGTGTCATGAAATGGAAACCGGCAAAACCGGTCTGTTTTCAATTTTTTCATCTCCTAAGATAGCCTCTCACAAAAAAGCGAATTTCACAACCAATTACAAAATGGATAACTGCCTGGGATGCCACCAGGGAACAGGAGCCCATGGCGAGGCAGAGCCGATAAACGACCAGGACTGTTACAAATGCCATGATCCAAATATCAAAGCGCCCATGTGGGGATATATGCACCCGGAGACAAAGGACAAAACACTGGCTGTGATCCTTATGCAGATCTGTTTTTCCGTATTTATCCTTGTTGCATTATTTGGACGGTTCCTGATGCCTGTTTTTAATAATTTCCTTGGTAAAAACAATAAAAGCCAAAAAAGAGATACACCTTGAAACCTTTCATAACATCATTTGATACATTACTCATCATTACTGCCTTCATCATCATGATAAATGGCCTTTCCCGGCGCTGGGCCTTATGGAAAAAGAAAAAAGACAAAACATTTTCCGGAAGCTTACGCAGGGTAATCCTCTATCTTGTCAAACACACGGAAATCCGAAAACGTCCCTTCGTGGGTGCAGCCCATATGGCTGTATTCTGGGGCTTTTTTCTTCCACTTACGATCATTGTCCTGGCACAGTTCGGATTTTCCATACCCAATGCTCCGGCCCTTTTTTTATCGTTTTTACAAGACACGATAGGGATTGTCATGCTGGCAGGGATCCTGTATCTCTTCTTTCGCCGGATTCAGTCAGGGGAAACCGATGGCCCTGAACGAACGATTATTCCCATGTTCATCCTGGTGATTATCCTGTTGTCAGGTTTCCTGGCCGAAGCATCACGCTTGAGCATAACCGGAAGTAACGCTGCCTGGGCGTCTCCAATCGGCTGGATAGTGTCCTTTGGCATACCTTCTTCGCCTTTGTTCATGCAGTGTATGATCCGTCTCCATTTTTTTGCAGTGCTGCTTTTTATTGCTGTTATTCCTTTTACCTTTATGCGCCACCTGGCATCCGCTCCCCTGAATATTTTCTATAAAAAACAGGGCCCCAAGGCAGCATTGAGAAAGATTACACTGGAAACGGGTGAAATCGGTGCCAAAACAGCAGAAGATTTTTCCTGGAAACAATTACTGGAAACGGAAAGCTGTGTATCCTGCGGCAGGTGTGAAGAGAACTGCCCGGCTGCAATTTCCGGCAAACCCCTGTCTCCGAGAAAGGTTATCCGCAAGATTCTTGAACAGGCCCAAACAGCGGCTGGTTGTCAAAGCCGTCTGTTTAAACCTTCCGCACCGTCTCTTCTTGAAGACACCGTATCCAGCGACGAGATCTGGGCCTGCACCACATGCATGGCTTGTGTAGAGCATTGCCCTGTATTTGTCGAAGCAATGGACAAAATAGTGGATATGCGGCGTTACCAGGTAATGGGGAAAGGCAATCTGCCGGCCGAGGCCCGCCCCATGATTCGTGATCTTGAACTTTATGGTGATGTCCAGGGTAAAGGCCCGGCTCATCGGGCAGACTGGGCCATGCACCGGGATATTCCCCGGATAGGCGATGTGGAAGATGCCGAGGTTCTGTTCTGGGTCGGCTGTTCAGGTGCTTTCCATCCCCGGAACAAAGACACCGCACAGGCATTTACCAAAATCCTGAACGCGGCCGGCATCCGTTTCGGCATTCTGGCCCAAGAGGAACTGTGCTGTGGAGAAATATCGACCGGTTTTTGCAGCATCGGATAAAAAAGATCGTTACCCTCTGCCCCCATTGCCTCAATACCTTGAAAAATGAGTACCCTGAACTGGGTTGCAATATTCCGGTGGTTCATGCAACCCAGTTTGTAATGGATCTGATCAGCGAAAAAAAGATCACGCCAAAATATCCTGTAGCGCCAAAAATAGCGGTTCACGACGCCTGCTACCTTGGGCGGTATAATGAGGTGTACCAGCCGCCGAGAGACATTTGCAAAGCGGTTCCCGGAGTGCAGTTGACAGAACTTTTGCGAAGCAAAGAAAATGGTTTCTGCTGTGGCGGCGGCGGCGGAAGGATGTGGCTCCATGAAAACACTGGACAAAATATCAATGTGGTTCGGGCTGAAGAGGTTGCAGATGCTGACATCGACATCATCGGAACCTCCTGCCCCTATTGCCTGATAATGCTGGACGACGGGGTAAAATCCCTGGAGGGAGAAAAAATACCAAAGGTGGCGGATATTATCGATATTGTGGCTGAGGCAATCAAATGATCCATGGCCCGTTTATCGTTAATAATTCACCGGACACATTGCGCAACACTATCATATTGCGCAACACTAGCATGAGGATAAAATGAACATCATCGTTTGTGTTAAACAGATTTGTTATACATATGCCAGAACCGGAAAGAATCCTGACACAAAGTATATCAATCCTGAAGATTCCATATTCCGTATCAATCCGTATGATGAAGCAGCCACTGAGCTTGCTTTGCGCGTGAAAGAAACTGCCGGGAACATCAGGTCTTTACCGGATGGACTTTATGGAGCACAAGGATACAGATCCTTTTTCCCAACCGGATCCATGGGTGAAGGCAAACCTTATCTCACAAGCTGCAAAATCCCTTGAGGCCGATCTGGTTCTTTGTGGAAAAGAATCCCTGGACAGAGCAAGCGGTCAGGTTGGTGCGCTTGTGGCCGGGCAGTTGGATTGGCCGTTTGTATCGGCCATTACCGATCTTTCCTTTGATAAAGAAACGCGTCTGGTCAGCGTACTAAGGAGCGCAGGACGGGGAGTCCGGGAGATGATAGAATGCCCCCTTCCTGCCGTATTCAGCGTTGAGCTGGGTGCAGAACTCCGGTTGCCGACCATTGAAAAAAGGAAACTGGCCGATGCCTGTGATATCCGCACCCCGGATATCACCCCGGAGACAATCCCTGGAAAGATTATTTGCCAGGATATCTTTCAGCCGAAGCCGAGGCCCCGCCTTATCCAGACCCCTGACAGCAGCCTGAATGCGTTTGACCGCATTCTCCAGTTACTGGCCGGAAGCCGTATCGAAAAAAAAGGGGAGTTGCTGACCGGGAGCACAACCTCACAGGTTGAAGGCATCATCCGCTTTTTGAAAAATAATGAGTTTATTGAATCAGGACAAAAAAATAGTGAGTAGATATCCTGCATACAGGCTGAGGTCATCGGTGCAATTTAAAATTCTGTCCGATGATCAACCCGTGCTTATACTGTCCTATCCGCTTAAGGTGATCTATATCGACCGCTTTTGGGAGCCGCTACTGAACTGCTTTACGTCGTATGATTATCTCTTTCTTGATCATATCGCCCAAACCTGCCCTGAAATCAGTATCCGGCAGATTGAATTCTTTCTGAACGACCTCACGCGTAAGGGATTTTTTAAACTCAGAGGCTTTTCTTTCATGGAAGATGACGATCTGCCCTTTGTTTCCATTATCATACCGGTAAGAAACAGGCCCAAAGACATATCTGCCTGCCTTACATCACTGGAACAACTTGATTACCCAAAACAAAAAAAAGAGGTCATTGTTGTCGATGATGCATCGGATGATAATACATCTGAAACAGTACGAAACTTCCCCGAAGCCGAACTCATCGCCCTCACCGAAAACAGCCAGGCTTCCTTTTGCCGGAATCGTGCAGCCCGGACGGCAAAAGGGGATCTCCTCGCATTCATAGATTCCGATTGTACAGCAGATCCCTCATGGCTCAGGGAACTTGTCCCGGCATTCCAGGACGAAACCCTTGGCGCCATGGGCGGATTGGTGGACTCATATTATAATAAAAACAACCTGGACCAGTATGAAACAGCCAAGTCTGCTCTAAAAATCGGTTCAGGTCTTTCACAAACACAGGAACAATCCGGTTTCCTTTTGTTCCCGGCGCTTTGATTACGGAACCTCTGAGCCTTTGCTGCAAAAAATCCACCCCGGCAGGATAAAAAAGCTGTTTCTTCCGCCCCATGAATCAATTTTCTGGACGCTGCTGCCTTTATCTGTATTCTTCGAATCCATTATACTATTGATCCTGTGTGCCGGTATTTTTGTTTCTGACTCACTGAACCGGTACGCAAAATTGTATAAAAGGAAGCTGCCCATACGCTTTTTCACAGTCTGCCAGGCCGTAATCCGCAGTTATCTTTCCTTTTTATATCACTTGTGCGGCTTTGTATCCCGGTACTATCTGATACCAGGCCTGTTGCTTCTGCCATTATTCCCCAAGTTGGCTGCTATTATTATTTGTATGCACCTGACAGCGGGTGTTGCTGAGTATTGCATAAAAAATGCCCGTATGAATCCCATACCCTTTCTGTTCTTCTTTTCACTGGAACAGCTTTCCTATCAGGCAGGGGTGTGGTGGGGGTGTTTTTTGCAGGGAAATACAAAACCTGTTTTACCGAAGCTTGTGTATCACCGGGACAGGATTTGAATATTGTTTGTAATATAAATGTATAACCAACAGGAGGCAAAAATGCCAAAGTACATCATCGAACGTGAATTGCCAGGCGCCGGTAATCTTTCAAATGAAGAAATACAGGGAATTTCCCAAAAATCATGCGAGGTGTTACGTAATCTGGGGCCGCAGATTCAGTGGGTGCAAAGCTATGTGACTGATGATAAAATCTATTGTGTTTATATTGCACCGAATAAGGAGATGATTGAAACCCATGCAAGAGAAGGCGGTTTTCCCGCAAACCATATTTTTCAGGTTAACCGGATGATTGACCCGACAAGCGCGGAATAGGTCTGGTAAATACATAACGCGGGAAACCCGCAACCCATGTGCCCCTCCTCATTTTTTTGTTTTTTTGACAGGGTTTGACAGGGACTGAGGAGTAAGGCACTCAATCGGGAGTACAGTATTATTGCCAAGAAATTTGCAAGACGGCAAAAATTAAAATTGAATTATGACGTCTAACGGGTTAAGGTCAAGCAATATACATGTTTGACAATAGTAAATCAATGGAATGCTATGCTGCATCAGGATGACAATATATTAAAATTTGATATTCCGGAAATTATCTTTGGACGGGGTTCCCTTTCAAAAATTGGGCAGTGTGCCGCACGTCTTGGCGGGGAGAAGGTACTTGTTGTCACAGATCCCGGAATTATCAAGGCGGGCTGGATTGATGAGTGCCTTAGATATCTTCAGCAAGAACGGTTACGATATGTTGTCTATGATAATGTAGTGACAAATCCGCGTGATTTTCAGGTGGATCAGGGGGTTTCCCTCTATCTGAAAAAAGATTGTGATGTCATTATTGCCTTGGGGGGCGGGAGCTCCATCGATACAGCCAAAGGGATTGCAATCCTGGCAACCAATCATGGCACTGTGCATGAATATGCAGGGTGCAATCTTGTCCATCATCCGATTCCACCGCTGATCTGTGTTCCGACTACTGCCGGAACAGGTGCGGATATCAGTCAGTTTGCCATTTTTTTGGATATACGGAAAAAGATAAAGATGTGTGTCTTAAGCCGTGTCATAATGCCCGATATTTCCCTGATCGATCCTGAACTGCTCACCACGCTGTCATCTGAACTGATCGCAGCAACCGGGATGGATACCTTGACCCATGCAATAGAAGCCTATATCTCTTCGCTCTCCTGGCCCATGACAGATCCCCATGCCATTCACTCCATCAAACTGGTGGCAGAACACCTGGTCACTGCGACAAAAACAAAAGACTTGACCGCCCTGGAGGGAATGGCCATCGCCTCACTCGAGGCAGGCATGGCCTTTTCCAACGCTATCCTGGGAGCGGTTCATGCCTTGTCCCACCCCCTGGGGGGCCTGTACGATCTCCACCATGGCCTTGTCAATTCAGTACTTCTGCCTGCTGTGCTCGATCAGAACCTGAGCCATGCCAGGCCAAAATTTGCGTATATTGCCCAGGCAATGGGCCTTGAATTGCGGGGTATGAGATTTGAAGAAGCGGTTTTACATGCGCCGGAAAAGGTAAAAAACCTCATAGAGGATTTAGAGCTTCCCACACGTCTTTCCCGGTTGGGAGCAGATGCCGGGGATATTCCCATCATGGCGGAAATGGCTCAGGACGATATCTGTATGCAGACCAATCCTTGTTCCTATTCAACACAAGAGATTGAAGCCATGTACAAGGAGGTCTGGTAACAAAAAGTGATGATGAAAAAAGAAAAATCACCCATACCTGACTTCAAGGGGCTCGGTCATTCAAAAATCGGATATTTTAAAGAGGTCCGTTCAAAAATAAAAGAACTTGAAAATCTCAATCTCAAACTTGCACATCGCCATAACCGTCTGGAAGCCGTGTTTAACAGTATGGATCACGGGCTGGCGATTCTGGACAGAAACCTTAACATTGTCTACACCAATCATATACAAAAAAAGATGTTTCCCGGTATTGAAGGTGACAAGGGAAAATGTTTTCATGTCTTTTATCAGAAAGAAGCGCACTGCCGAAACTGTCCGGCCCTGAAATCTCTTGAAACACAAAAAACGCAGAATGGGGTCAGATTTTTTAAGCAGGGGGCACTTGCCGGGCACTATTATGAATGGACCATCTCCCCTATCCAAAATCAATCGGGTCAGATCGATGAAATTCTTATGATAATGCAGGACGTCACAGTCAGAAAGGAATATGAATTCAAATTGATGCAGGCGCACAGGATGGCTTCCGTGGGGTTTCTTGCAACCGGAATTGCCCATGAAATCAACAACCCCTTGACATCTATTGCAGGATTTTCAGAAGGCCTTCTCAAACGTCTGAAAAAAATGGATACCGACAGAAAAGACGGTACGCTCAAATTTTTCCGGGAATACCTGACGATTATTAACAGTGAGGCATATCGATGTAAGGAGATTATAGAAAGACTTCGTGAATTCACCCATGATTCGTCAGACGAATATGAATCACTGGAGATCGATACAATCATCAAAGAAACCCTGGACCTGATTCGACAAAATGCAAAAGACAGCAATATCAAGATCAATTTTCAAAATATTCTCTCCAACGGATTTAATCAAATCAGCGGTAAAAAGTCGCAGTTAAAGCATTTGTTCCTGAATCTTTTTAAAAATCTGGTCGATTCCTCTGAACAGGGGGGAGATTTTTGTATCATCGCCAGAAATGACGGTGAACGGATTGAGATTATCATACCGGATCCAAAAGGGGTTTTTTCAAAAGAATTATCTGAAGAAACTCTCTACTCTTTACCCAAGGCCGAACAGGGGTTGGAAAACAGAATGATACTGGATTTATC
>JAIVHE010000430.1 GCA_020201255.1 Desulfobacteraceae bacterium | reverse complement strand
GTACCTGATGTTCTTGCTACTTCTAACCATCTTATTCCAGGGGATATGGTTGCCAAAATTCCTGCCGAATTGTATGCTAAGTTGTCAATGAAAGCAAAACAGGATGGGGTTAGTTTAGATACCCTTATATTAAATAAGCTGTCAGAAGCCGTATGAGGTAAGGAGAAGAAGGTGTCCCGCGTCTTTATTCCGTCCCTGTCCTGGGAAAAAATTCAAATCCAGGATTTTTCACTGAAAAGTTAGCCTTCACTAACCGAAAAACGCAGGCAAAATTTAACCAAATCTGCCAGAACTGCAGACTGGTTGTCCCTCGTATTTATTCCGTCCTACCTGAAATCATTGACAAATCTTCAACCCTCCATTATAGTCACCCGCATTACGGAACTTTGATTTTAACCATTATATAAATATAAGGAGCACACCATGCCCAACATCACCATTGACGGAAAAGAATACGACACGGACCAGCTTTCTGACGAAGCCAGAAACCAACTGATTTCCATCCAGTTTGTGGACAAAAAACTTCAAGAAGTTCAACTGGAACAAGCTGCGTACCAGACGGCGCGCAATGCGTATGCCAAGGCCTTGAGTGAAATTCTGCAAAAGGAGCAGACCCAGAGTTAGATAGCGACTTTGCGGTGAGGTAACATAAAAACAAATGCAACCTGACAAAGCCCTCATCGCCATACTGATAAAACGGGAACACAGCCGACTTGCAAGCCAGGTCAAATCACTGGAGAAGCTGCTGGAAAAGCCGTATTCTCATGCCAACAGCAAGCGGCTGCACGATATGTATGACAAATGGCAGGACAATCTCTGCGATGAAAAGGGCCTTCCACTGGTGTTGCGGGCTATGTCCGAACTCATGGATGCCTATGACAACAGATCCGAAGCTGTGCAGGATGCCTGGGTGGAGGTCAGCGCGGCGGCAGGCTTCTACCGCATGGGCCACTGGGCTTTCGTTAAGCATTTTCTCGGCAACTTCAACAAGTACATGAACGACTTCGGCAGTATCAGACCACAAGGCGTTCAAGAAGCAGTACGAACCGAGAAAGCCTTTGCCGGTGGAAGAACAGGTCCGCATGCTCAAGGCCCAGTATGATTTGATTCCACACAAAGACGATCCATACCGGTACAAAGAACTCAAGGCCCGAGGTCTGGTGGATGAGAACGGGTTTGTGGCCATGGGTGTGCAGAATGCATTGGCTATGATCAGGGTCGATTCGCTTTTTATTTATGCAACAGTTTCTTTCTTGATCACGGCCAAGGTGAGTCCGAACGTATCCAGCAACTTAGCCAGGCTTGAAAGATTTGGATTTCCTCTTTCAGATAACATCTTGTACATGCTTTCCCTTTTCAGATTTGATTCGCTGGCAGCTTTTGCAAAACCCATCGCCTTGGCCACATCACGAAGTGCAAGCATAAAAACTTCCTGGGACTCTTCATTTAATGCTTCATTCAAGTATTCAGAGGCATATTCCGGGTCCTGCAGCCGATTTAAAAGGCCGGCATTATAATCTGCTTGCAATTTTGATATCAATTTTGGCCTGGGCCTTCTTGTCTTTTACGCCACCGTGCCAGATCCTGAAGTGATTTCTTTCGTCCGGTGTAATGTATTCCTTGACAGACCGCTCCGTTGTTTCCATCAACTTATTGTAGTTTTTGGTCTAATATAAGTCAAGGGACTAAACTTCGAAATTCATGAAAATACCATATTTAAATAAGCTGGGGAAATGAGAGAAGAAGGGAGGTTGGCGACATAGCAAATCACCTGGTGGGACCGGTGCAGGGTATCAGCGTTGAAAATATGGGCTTGATACCAGGTTGAAAAGTAATGTCTTTATTCTGGGCTGTTTTTGGTGGCATAGAGAGCGGTTATCTCCAAGTTGATATAATGGAAAGAAAAAGGGCATCTCTGTCCATCAACATTATTCCAGGTGCTGTGTCATACGGAAAAGCTTCCCGGATCTGCTGTGCCAACCAGAGGGCGGTCGGGTATCGGATTGGTCACAATGCACTCTGCGGCGCATGCCCATGAGCTCAGTACGCAGGGCCAGGTTGATCAGCAGGTGATGACGACACTGCCAGTGGGATATAAGATAACCGCCTGCAAATGCCGTCAACAATAGTATGGGGTCGATTTCCAAAATGCCTCCTCTGTTTTGTTTTTGCGTCAAGCAGGGAGCATTATCTCAAAATGTGGTAATTGTCAAATGGATATCCGGAAAGCTGGTGCCGGTGTTGAAGGCATTGTGGAGGTTTCAGGGCCTGGTTTTTTATGCTACAGCCCCCCATTTTCCGACAAAGAATTACCCGTCAATCGGCAACCAGCGCTAACCAATGGATATGTCACTTTTGGATCTTTTAATAATCTCGCCAAGATTAGCCCTGAAATTCTTGATATCTGGGCCAAATTGTTAATAGCTCTCCCGGATTCAAAACTTTTCCTGAAAGGGTCGATCAAAACAGAAACCGGCTTATGGGATAAAGTCAAAAAAGCTCTGACAAGCAGAGGAATACGCCCGGACAGGATTACTATTCTGGAACATGTACCCTCACAGAAGGAGCATCTTGCGTATTACAACAAGATTGATGTGGCCCTAGCAGGTATCCCCACAATGAGCGGCAGAAACAACTGGTCCAGGAGCACGGTCAGGAACTTGGTGGTAAGAACCATGAAAAATCAGGAGTAACAAACAAAACGACATCCAGCCTATATACTTCCATATATTCATTGACATAACCCCCATTTTGTGACATTCTGAGATTAATTTTGGTGTGAATTTGTATCATCGGAGATACGACGTGCCGGAACTTTGTCGATTTTTGGGAATTGTGATTGGTATATTCCCACGGGATCATGCACCGCCTCACTTTCATGCAGTATATGGAGAGTACCAAATCACTGTTGATATTCAGAGCGGTGTGGTGCGTGGTTCTTTTCCGAAAAGAGCCATGCGGCTTGTGTGAGAATGGTACGAACAACACCAGGGTGAACTCTTAGACGCTTGGACTGCAATTCAGTCGGGCCAGTATCCCAAGAAAATTAATCCATTGGAGTGAGTTATGATCCCTGAAGTCGTTGACGCGAGATATGTTAAAGATTTTATCGTTTTTGTCCGTTTTTCAGATGGTAAAGCGGGAACCGTGGATCTACAGGATGTGTTGCAAGGGCCGATTTTTCAGCCTTTAAGAAATAAAGACATTTTTTGCCAATTTCACATTCATTCCGAATTTAAGACGATATGCTGGGACAACGTTGCGGACATTGCCCCTGAATTTTTGTATGAGCATCTACGAGTGCCAGAAGCGGTTGAATAATTGGGGTGTCCCTGTCCTGTCCCTCGTATTTATTCCGTCCTGCCTGTAATCATTGACAATCCTCCAACCTTCCATTACAGTCTCCCGCATTATGAAAACTATGATTTTAACCCTTATACAAATAAAAGGAGCACACCATGCCCAACATAACCATTGACGGAAAAGAATACGACACGGACCAGCTGCCTGACGAAGCCAGAAACCAACTGATATCCATCCAGTTTGTGGACAGAAAAATGCAGGAACTGCAACTGGAACAAGCTGCATACCAGACTGCACGCAATGCGTATGCAAAGGCCCTGAGTGAAATTCTGCAAAAAAAGCAGACCCAGAGTTAGAGAAAACCGCTCTGTGGTTCTCTGCGTGCTCTGTCCGAACTTATGGATGCCTATGAGAACCGGGCGGAATGTGTTCAGGATGCCTTGGTAGAGGTCAGCGCGGTGGCAGGCTTCTACCGCATGGGCCACTGGGCTTTCGTAAAGCATTTTCTCGGCAACTTCAATAAATACATGAACGACTTCGGCAGTATCAGACCCGAATACCACAAGGCGTTCAAGAAGCAGTACGAACCGAGAAAGCCTTTGCCGGTGGAAGAGCAGGTCCGCTTGCTCAAGGCCCAGTACGATCTGATTCCACACAAAGACGATCCATACCGGTACAAGGAACTCAAGGCCAGGGGGCTGGTGGATGAGAATGGTTTTGTGGCCATGGGTGTGCAGAATGCACTGGCTATGATCAGAGCCGAAGAACAAAAACCGAAATGGCAGGGTGGTCTGGTGGGTTTTTATGCCGGGTATTCGGTGCTTACCTGTTTCAAAGTTTTTCTGAGACTGTTTCAGGATTCAAAATAGATTCTCATCTTACTACCGGTTGCGCAAGCATATCTTTTCAGACTCCGCAGGCTGGGCAGAGAACTGCCGGATTCAAGCCGGGCTACAGAAGATTGTGTCGTCCCCATTTTCTCAGCCAATTGCTTCTGTGTCAGGCCGGATCTGATTCTGGCTTTTATCAATTCTCTGGCCAAAGTAAATTCCTCCTCCATATCGGCGAAAGCTTCCGCATATTCAGGATCGCCTACAAGCATTTCTCTGTGTTTCTCTTCTATTCTTTTACCCATTTTCTATCTCCCCAGCACTTTTCATAGCGATCTTCAACTCTTTGCGCGGCAGCTATTTTGATTTTTTGATGAAACATCGGAGGTAGGCTTACATCAAGGCTTCCAACCCTTTTCTTTCCATGATGTCCAATAATTTCTTTGATGCCCCTGCCGGTCTTTTAACACCCTGTTCCCACTTTTTTACAGTGGACGGACTTATATTGAAAACACTGGCCAGTGCAGCTTGACTCAATTTGCATTTTTTCCGGATCAGAACAATTTTTTCAGGTGAATATTCCGGGACTTCAGGAAGACAGAGATTCTCAATGTTTTTCATCGTTATATCATCTACCAACCCGATTTTTTCCAACTCGCTGACTGTACCCATAATAGATTCAGATATGGATTTTCTCATAATGGCACCTCAATTAAAACCCCGTTTTTCAAGGCGAGATCTATTTCTTTTCTTGATAAACCAAGGAGTATTTTTGCAAACTCTTTAAATGCCTGGAGTTC
>JAIVHE010000429.1 GCA_020201255.1 Desulfobacteraceae bacterium | reverse complement strand
CCTGTATGGCATACTTGCATTTTTATGGGTACGGTTTTTTGCCAAAATCGGTTGGCCCGTGGGCCGGGCTGTGGTACTCACCCTTGTCATTGCCATTGGATACGGGTGTCTGGATGAAATTCATCAAAGCTTTGTGCCGGGCCGGTATGGCGGACTGCTGGATATTCTGCTGAACAGTTTCGGGGCCGTCCTCGGAGCTGGAATGTATAAGTTCCATTTTCAATTTCCGGGGCACCATACGTAATTCCGGTTCCCAAAAAAACAAAGGGGTAATGTACTCCCGGAAGTACGTATGGTGCCCTCAAATCAGGGAGGAGATACATGACAAACGTATATGCACGGTTTTTTGCTGTTCTTGCCGCCATTGCAGTGGCAGTTGTGGTGGTAACCGGATGTGCTTCTGATGAAAAAAAGGCAGCGGACCTGCTGGGCGAAGGCCAGGCCTATTTTGAGAAACAGGATTTTGCAAAGGCAAAAATTCAGGTCCAGAATGCCATCCAGCTTGCTCCCGGCACTGTTGAAGCCCATGACCTTTTGTCCAAAATATATCTGAAGCTCGGGGATGCCCAGGAAGCGTTCAAGGTCTTTTTGCGCCTGGAGCAGCTTGCCCCGGACAACATGGAATACAAACTCCAGACCGCTTCTTTTTATCTTTTGTCCCAACAGCGGCCCGAAGCGGAAAGACGGGTAAGTGCAGTGCTGGAAAAAGAACCTGACAACATCCAGGCCCTGTACCTGCATGCCGGAATCATCGGCGCGAAACAGCAGGACCTGGATGCCGTAAAGTCGGTGTATCACAAGATACTGGACATTGATAAAAACCAGGCCAAAGCCCATCTGGTGCTGTCAAAGATACACATGGCCCAGAATGATCCCCGGAAAGCAGAAGACAATCTGACAAAGGCTTTGGAAATAGAGCCGGAAAACACCGGCATCTACAGGGCATTGTTTGAATTTTATCTGTCGGAAAAAGACATTGCAGCCGCCGAAGGTGTGCTGGAACGCCTGATCGCAAAAAAACCCGATGATGCCGAACCGCTGCTGATTTCCGGCAATTTCGCTGCTGCCCGGGGAAAGTTGGACCAGGCGGAAAAACAGTTTACAAAAGCCATTGACATAAATCCTGACAACATCAATCCCCATATGGTGCTGGCAAAATTATTGAACAGCCAGGGCAAAAAAGACCAGGCACAGGCCCATATCCAGAAAGCCCTGGCAATTGAACCGGATAATTTTGAAGTCAAAAATGCATATGCAGATTTTCATTTTTCCAACAAACAGCTTGAGGACGCTGAAATTTTAGCAGATGAAATTCTGGCCCAACGACCGGATTATCAGCCCACAAAACTGCTCAAGGGAAAAATTCTGGCAGCCAAAAAAGACTATGACAATGCCATTACAATATTCCGGCAGCTTGTCAAAGATGAGCCGGAATCTGATTTGTTCAACTTTCTTTTGGGCTCTGCATTTTTTGAAAAAAATGACTTTGACAAGGCAACCCCGTTTCTTTCCAAAGCCCTGGAAAAAAATCCCGACCTGTCCCGGGCCCGCCTGATGATGGCCACGGTGTATTATCGCCAGGGAGATCTGTTTCTGGCGGAAGAAAATGCCAGAAAAGTGCTGGAAAGATCCCCCGACCAGTATGATGCCAATATCCTGATGGGGGATATTGCACTGTCCCAAAAAAAGTATGCTGATGCAAAAGCGGTGTTTGAAAAGCTGATCGCCGCCTCTGCTGACAATCCAACCGCATATTATAAACTGGGGATCCTTCACCGGATGGAAAACAACAACACCGCAGCCCTGGAAAATTTTGACAAAGCCCTAACACTGAATCCCAACCTCATGGATGTATTTACCAACATTATTGCGGTGCTGGCATCGGAAAAACAATACCAGGAAGGTATCTCGCGCTGCGATGCGCATCTTGAAAAAACCGGTCATATCCCGGTTGTCAGTTCGGTTATTTTGAATCTCAAGGCGAATCTGCTGCTGGCCGACGGCAACCTGGAAAAGGGAAAAGCCATGCTCCAGCAGTCCATTGAAAAAAATCCCGCTCATATCACCCCGTATCTTACTTTGGCAAATATGTACCGGGGAGAGGGAAAAATGGATGAGACGGTTACCCTCTACAAAACGCTTACGGAAACACGGCCTGACCAGTCCTCTCCCCACAGCCTGCTTGGCACCCTGTATGAGCAGCTTGGAAAAACGGATCTGGCGGAGGAACAGTACAAAAAAGCGCTGGACATCGATCCGGATTATATCCCGGCGGTGAACAACCTGGCATTTTTATATGCAGAGCAGGACAAGGAGCTGAACAAGGCCCTGGACCTGGCCCGCCAGGCCAGAGAACGCATGGGAAAACTGCCCGCGATTATGGATACACTGGGGTGGGTATATTACAAAAAAGGGCTCTATGACTCTGCTGTGGCGGAGTTTGAGGCCTGTGTGGAAAAAGAACCGGCCAACCCGATCTTCCATTACCATTTGGGGCTTGCCTATAACAGGCAGGGGCATTATGCCCAAGCGGAAACAGCTCTGAAAAAAGCCCTGGAACTGCAGAAAGACTTTCAGGGAGCAGATGAGGCAAAAAAAGTCCTCAGCCGGTTTTAGGGAGTTTTATTCCACAATCTCCAGGATGACGCGTTTTTGTTCCTTGGCGGATGCGCAGGAAAGGATGGTGCGCATGGCCTGGGCGGTTCTGCCTTTTTTGCCGATAACTTTTCCAAGATCTTCTTTTGCAACCCGAAGTTCCAGAACAAGGGTCTGCTGTGCCTTGATTTCCTGGACATCCACTTTTTCCGGATCATCAACCAGAGACTTAGCAATGTACGTGATCAATTCTTTCATGACGGGATCTCCTTTTTCTGTGTGCCAAGATGATATTGAAAATCTATAGTTAGCGTAACGCAACCGTTGCATGACATCGGGGTTTATCGTATCAGGGCTTCATAGTCCGCCAGCTGAAATAATCATTTTTTACCATACCATAACAGGTAAGATTCACAAGCACTATTTGTGAACTTTTTGTGATTGCCGTGCATTTTCGGCGATATCATGAAAATCTATCTCCAGGTGGATGACAATGATATTATCCAGGATGTCCGCTATGAAATAACCGGATGTGCCGGGGCCATATCAGCAGCCATGGCTGTGGTGGATCTCATCAAAGGGCAGGACATTGATACGGCATTGACCATCAATGACGGAGATGTCTTCAAACGGCTTGAAAACATACCCGAAAAAAAGCATCACTGCATTCAACTGGCGGTAAAAACCATGCACCAGGGGATTTTTGATTACAAAACCTGCAAAGCAGCCCATTAGGGCGGTTATCTGTTTTTTTCTGATATCCGGTTTGTTAATGGTCACCGGGTGTACGGGTACGTCTGATTTCAAAATCCAGAATCTGGCCAAAACCGACATGGATATGGCTGCAAATATCCATCTGGACCAGGCGGTTTCACTGCTCAAGACCCTGGCGGAAAAGCTGTATAACATGAATTCCACTGCGCTTTTGAAAACCCCCGGCGCCACCATTGATTCCCGGATAAACCAGATATTTCAGTGCCCGCCCCCGCCGTTTTCTTCCAGGCCGTCTGCCGGACAGGACTCCAACCCGGCGGCTGGACACGACATCGATGCCCTGGAAAACGCATTTGATCCACACTATTCAGGGGACCGGGTCCATGCCGTTGTCTTAGGTCTGTATACCATGATTCACAAGTCTTATGCCGGCAAGTGCGAATTGTATATCATGGATTTTCTGGATGCCCAGAACCTTTACAACAGTGCCAGAAACATTGAAATTGTGGTGTGGCGGCTTTCCAACAGAAAAGATGCAGACGGCAGCCTGCTACTGGCCTCCAACCAGTGCGGCGGACCAGTGCAGAACCTGAGCTTTGAACGCCTTTTCGGCAAATTGATCTCCCTGCAGGATACCATGGCACGCATGGTGGCATC